>CAJOKY010000139.1 GCA_905235425.1 uncultured Selenomonadaceae bacterium | reverse complement strand
ACTACTCACTACTCACTACTTACTACTCACTATTCAGGGATTAGGATTATAAGTGTTACAAAACTTTTTATCACGCATTGAAGAAAACGCTTTACACTACAGAAAGTACGCACTGCGAATCGAAAAAATTTTGCTGATTCTGCTGGCGTTAAGCGTATGCGTTTCAGAGCCTTTAAGCCGCAACATAATCAGAATTATTTTCGTAATGTTCGCGGTAAAATTTTTTATTACCAAAAAGCCGATTATGGAGTTAATACGGCGCTACAAAAATTTTCTGCTGACTATCTCGGCTTTTGCGTGGTGGATGATAATTTCTTCGCTGTACGGCGGGCATCTTGTCAAAGACAATGACAGCAACGTTTACTGGTTTTTCTTCAGCCACAATATGATTTTGTTCATACCGCTAATTGCCATGATTCGCAGGCAGAAAAATTCAGAAAAGCTTTTAATTGCTACGGGCATATCTCTTTGCTTAGACAATTTATTTATGGCGTACCAAATTTTTGAAGGCGCGATAAATCCGACCACTTTTTTAAATGACTCGCCTTTTCAAAGTTCAATCTTGTACGTGCTGATGTTGCCGACGTTTTTAATTTTGACTTTCAACGCGGATGGTTTCAAGCGGCGAATTTTCTACACCGCAACTTTTTTCACGTCGCTGATAGTTTTTTTATTTTTACACACGGTTTACGCGCAGATTGTCACGGCGATAATTTTTCTGCTGATTTTGGGCAATGAATTTTTCAGCGGCAAAAAAATTCCGTCAGTCATAACGGCATTGATAATCTCACTGATAATGTCACAAGGCGCGTTGAAAGACGTACCGAATTTTGAAGACGCCTACCCTGCGCGAGAAATTGTTTGGCAAACGTCGCTTGAAATGTTGAAAGACAATCCGATTATGGGCGTAGGTCTCGGCAATTACCAAAATGTTTTCGTGACATACAATGACAACACGGAAAATTTCAAGCTGTCGCACGCTTATAACTCGTACCTGCAATTTTGGTCTGAAACGGGAATTTTCGGCTTAATGTTATTCTGCGGCATTTTCGGCGGAATTTTAATTTGGTCAAAGAAACGTTGCGGCAATGTGTACGGTCAAATTTTATTTTTTTCGACGCTGTCGCTTATGCTCTACAGCTTTACAGATTTTATTTTTGAAAGTTACAGTGCGCTGAGGCTGTATTGGGTTTTATTCGGCATATGTCTTGCAAGCTTAGACAGGTGATAATGTGAACAAGCGTATAAAAATTTTTCTGGGAATTTTGGCGGCGGCAATTATCTTTATCGTGTTCATGCTGGAAGGTGCAAGCAGAGGCGCGGCGGATATTTTTAATAAAGCCATGCAGGAACAAAATGTGTTGAAAGGCACAATCACCGCTGAAAAAATTCAAGCGACGCCTACCGGCAATGTCACATTTATAAATTTGGTATGGAAGGACGAGCGCGGCGGTACGATTCTTGAAATACCTGAAGGCAGTTTTAAGGTAAAAATTTTCGACGTGTTGACGGGTAATTTTAAATCTACGACGATTGAAGAGTTGACGTTAAGCAACGCCGCTGTATCACTGAATTTTGATGAAAATATGAACGTTGACTTCATACGCCATTCACCTGATTTTAAAAATGTTTCGCAGGATATGAAAAAAAATACCGATTCTTGGGAAGAAAAAGTCAGCCGCGAAAATAAAACGGAAGAAGAGCTTAAAGAAATTGGCGAACGTCGGCGCAGGTTGCAGCAGTCCAAAATGGAGAAGGATTGGAAAAATTTTAATCTTGCGGGAGATAAGCTGAATTTAAATTTGAAGTTGAATAACTGCCGCTTTGAAGTTTTTTACCGTGAACGCCATTACTTATTGAGCGGCGTACAGTTTGAGACGAAGATTAACACTGATGATGAAATGACGCTTAATATTACGACGGGAACTTTCGGCGGTATGATGACAGGGCGCGGTATGAGGATAAACGGCAGGATTGATTTTAAAAACGAAACTGTGCCTCAATGCAATATGCTGATTCAGTTGCAGGAGGTTGATCCTTCGTCATTGGGTTTTGGTATGAACATACATGACGAAATGACTTTATCTGCGCGGTTCACCGGTCCCATGAGTAGACCTATCGGCAAGGGCAAAGTCACTATGAAAGAATTGAATTTGCCCGGCATAAGCTTTGAAAACGTCGAAGGCAAGATCATTTATGAAGACGCCATGCTTAACTTTAAAGACGTGACGGCGGACGTTTACGGCGGCAAATTGGACGCGTACGGCGATTATAATATTGATACGCGCTACTACAATATTTACGGTCTTGGTCAAGGTCTTAAGGCTTACACGGCTTTACCTGACTCTCATTTACATTGCAACGTTGATTTAAACCTTACGATTCAATCTAAAGGCAACGCGAAGGAGACAATTACTTTTGGCGATTTTGTTTCCGGCAAAGGTCGTTACAGCATTTTAACTTTTGACAGCTTGCAGGCGAAATTTCATAATGAATACGACAAATTGAGTTTTTATGACGTGATTATTAAATTTACCAGCGGCTACCAAGTTTCTACCGACGCATTCAGCATTGAAGGTAAAAAATTAAAATTCAATCCGTTATCCATAGCCGACAAAGACGGTAATATTGTTCGGATTTTTGACCCTAATATTTTTATGAAACATTAAATTTTTATGGAAGAGTAGATTTAGGAGAGTGAACATTTTGGCAGAATACATTGGCGCAGAAAAAATTGTTGAGAAGAAGAAAAAATACATTATGCCTTGCTTGGGACATTTTTATTTTAATCCGCCGCAATTCGTACGCGGTGAAATGCAGTATCTTTTCGACAGCAAAGGCAAAAAATATTTGGATATGTACGCCGGCGTTTCCGTCATAAACTGCGGACATTGCAACCCCTTCATTACTGAAAGGCTTATCGCGCAGATTCAAAAACTGCAACACGTCTGCAACATTTATCTCACGGAAAATTTTGTGAACCTTGCCGAAAGATTGGCAGAAGTCACGCCGGGTAAACTTCAAAAATCTTTCTTCTGTTCAACCGGCACGGAGGCTAATGAAGGCGCTTTACTTTTGGCGTCGATTTACACTAAGAGTTCCGAATTTATCGCGTTGCAAAACGGCTTGCACGGACGCACAAAACTTACAATGAGTTTAACCGGCATTGGTATGTGGCGCACTGATCCCAATCCCGTAGGCGGAATAAATTTTGCGCCTAATCCCTACTGTTACCGCTGTCCTCTCGGCAAAAAATATCCCGAATGCGATTTGGAATGCGCCAATAAAATTGAAACGATTATAAAAAATTTTACGTCGGGAAAAATCGCCGCGCTTATCGCTGAACCTATTCAAGGCAACGCGGGTATTGTCGTACCGCCGAAAAATTATTTTAAACGCGTCAAAGAAATTTTGGAAAAGTACGGCGCACTTTTAATTTCGGACGAAGTTCAAACCGGCTTTGCTCGTACTGGCAAAATGTTTGCCATTGAAAATTTTGACGTTGTGCCTGACATTATGTCTGTGGCGAAGGCTCTCGGTAACGGTCAACCTATCAGCGCGTTTATTTCTACGGCGGAAATTGCTGACACTTACACGAGACCCGGCGCGTCAACGCTCGGCGGTAACCCCGTTTCTTCGACTGCCGGTCTTGCAGTTTTGGACTACATTGCCGAAAAAGATTTGATGAAAAATGCACGTGAACGCGGCGCACAGCTTAAAGCGGGTTTATTGGAGTTGCAGAAAAAATATCCGATAATCGGCGACGTGCGCGGTATCGGCTTAATGATTGGCGCAGAATTTGTAAACGCCGATAAATCCCCTGCGCCTCAAGCGCTCGACAAAGTTTTGGAAGAGTTGAAAAATCGAGGCTTTATCATCGGCAAAGGTGGCGTTGGTCGTAACGTCATGGCTTTTCAACCGCCGCTTGTCATTACTGAAAAAAATGTTGACGACGTTTTAAACGCGATTGACTTGGTTTTGGAAAATTAAACCCCAAAAAAGGCGCAACGCGATTGACAAGGGTAAAAAAATTTATGGATGGCTTACCGTCAAGATATTTCAAGCTTTAATTTCAAGGAGTTAAAAACAAATGACGCTAAATGAAATTCTGCGCGAAGCGGTAAATCTTAACGCGTCGGACGTGCACTTAACGGCGGGACAAAAAATTTTTCTGCGCGTAAACGGCGAACTCGTACAATTCGGCGACGTGTTGACGGCAGGCGAACTTGAAAATATTTTAAATGAACTTGTACCGAAAAAATTAGCCGCGCAATTACAAAAAGATTTGGCGATAGATTTTTCACACGTCGATAACGAATTGTCGCGCAGATTCCGAGTAAATGTCTATTATCAGCGAAATAATTTGGCGGCGGCGTTAAGATTAATCGCAAAAAAAATTCCTACCCTAGACGAGATAGGAGCACCGACGGCGTTGCGAAAATTTATAAACGCCGCGCAAGGCTTAATTCTTGTCACGGGCAGGACTGGATCGGGTAAATCCACGACGATAGCCGCCTTTTTAAACGAACTCTGTCACGTACGCCCATGCCATTTGTTGACGTTGGAAGACCCGATAGAATTTGAATACAAGGCTGAAAAATCTTTTGTAAGCCAGCGCGAATTGGGACAGGACTTTTTGAATTTTGCCGACGCAATACGAACGGCGCTAAGGGAAATGCCGGACGTTTTACTAATCGGCGAAATACGCGACGCCGAGACAATGCACGCGGCATTGGAGGCATCAGCGGCAGGCGTATTGGTATTGGCGACGTTGCATACAAAATCTGCGGCAGAAACGGCAATGCGCGTCGAAACAATGTTTCCATTAGTGCAGCGTGACGCGATACGTGATTTATTTGCAGATGAATTTAGCGCGATAATTTCACAGCAACTTTTGAAAACGTCAACCGGCGGCAGAGTCTGCGCGGCGGAAGTTTTATTGGCTAATCCCGCGTCAAGGTCGCTGATTCGTCAAGGCAAGTATGTACAACTGCCGACAGTTATGATGAGTGGGCAGGCGCAGGGTATGCAGACAATGGAAATTGCCGTTAAGCGGTTAGGATTTAGCTGGTAGCCGGTAGCCGGTAGATTGTAGCTTGAATCCTGTAATTTTTTGACGAGAAATTTTCTTTATGCTATATTCTCTGAAAAAATTTGCGGAGATGATTCTAATGAATATTGAAATTGTTGCCGATAACGCGCGAAAAGGCTATTTAAACGCAATCTTGCAACTTAAACAAATTTCTATAAACGAATATAACACGTACGCTGACAGAGTTCTTCAAAGTATTTATTATGACGGAAATAAAAATCACGCGATAGGAATTTTAGTTTTACGCGAAGGAATTAAAAATATTCAGCCGGAAGAATTTAAAAACTGTACTAAAATCATGCAAGTTATTTTGCCGGACAGTTTAATTTCTATAGGCGACGGCGCTTTTGAAGGTTGTTTTCGCCTTGAAAAAGTTTTTTTTCCTGATAATTTGAAATCAATCGGTGAACGCGCGTTTTTCGGCTGCAAGAGTTTAGAAAAAGTAATTTTGCCGGATTCTGTAAATATAGGTACAGATGCCTTTGCAGGTTGTAATCAAAATCTTTCTCAACCTCAGCCTGTTACGAAAAATAAAAAGCCTGTTACGAAAAATGAAAATATCGTTTATTACGACGGAAATAGAAAAAATGCCGTCGGAACGATTTATATTCGTGGAGGAACTACTAAAATTGATTCTGAAAAGTTCCTAAACTGTACTCAACTTGAGAAAGTAATTTTGCCGGAAGGTTTAACTGAAATTGGTTATATTGCATTTAAAGGTTGCATCAGTTTGAAAGAAATAAAGTTACCGAAAAGTTTGACTTCAATCGGCGATTATGCATTTTGGGGTTGCACTAGTTTGAAGGAAATAAAATTGCCTAAAGGTTTAACTTCAATCGGTGATGGGGCATTTTACGGTTGCACGGCATTGGAAAAAATTATTTTGCCGGATAATTTAAAATCTATCGGTGAATTGGTATTTAAAGGTTGCACAAGCTTGAAAGAATATAAAACTGCCGGAAGATTTTATTAAAATCGGTTATAATGCATTTAACACCATTCCACAGACTTATTAAAATCATTCTCTAAGACTAAAAAATAAAAATCGACGCAGAAAAATTTTCCACGCCGATAACATCGTTGTTTAAAAATATTATCTACTTATTCATCAAGTGCAATTTCATTTTCAAAATGCGTCGTACAGATTCATTGATACGCTCTTCCGAAATTTCGCCGCGTTGAACCGCGTCCAAAATGCTGAGATAAAGTTTTTGCTGGACTTCGTATTCATGACAGACAAGCGCAATGTCAACGCCGGCTTTAATCGCATTGACGCCGAT
>CAJOKY010000138.1 GCA_905235425.1 uncultured Selenomonadaceae bacterium | reverse complement strand
GATTTTATTTTTGATATCGCCTACAGCAATATTCCTGCCGTAAAAAAAGAAATGGACGATTGTCCTGTTAATAACGAAAATGTATGGACGCTGTCACCGTACCTTAACGCGCCTTATGCTCAATTTCCGTACGACAAAGTTTTAAAAGGCAATTTTTTCAACAAATTCAGTTCACGCAAGCAACTTGACCTTGAGACGGAAGGCACCGTGTTAAGAGAGATTCAACGCCGCTACGCGCCGGAAACGTTGTAGGTGATTAGCAGTTAGCTGGTACGGTTAGCGGTTAGCGTTTAAAATGCGGAGGATATTCAAAATTATGTCCGAAGGCATAGAAATATGTCGTTAAAAATGCTTCACAGCTCGCCTCGTAACTGTAACTTTTTCCGGTGACGTCTAAGTCTATAAAGCGTCGCTCATTATCATTCACAGCGCCGAAATAAGGTAAACCGTCAATAACGGAGTATTTTAAAGTGCCGGATTTTTCGCCGGGACTCATAACAACTTCGTGGGTGCGCGAATATAATTTCCCGTCATGAGTGGAACTTATTGTGTCTATTGATAAATTTATATTGCCGTCATCATCAACTTCTTTTTCAATTGAAGATAAATCAAGATAACGCGCGTAGCCTTGTCTCCCGAAACATATAACTATGTCCAAATTGCCGTCAAGATTTCGCAGATAAGGCGAATTATTCAATTCATACGACTCTCTATACTCATATTTGCCTGAATTCCAATTAAATCTCAGCGTCATTTTGTTCACGTTAGTTTTAGGGAAGTACATTTCGCCGTAAGATTCTTCGCCTTCTCTAAGTGCGGCACCGGAAGTAATTTTAAACTTGACGATAATATCATCAGCAGCGCTTGAAACAGATTGTATTTCATAATTCATTTTACCAATTCTTGAACCGAAATGCATAGGGTCAGTATCAATCGTCTTAGTGTCAATTCTCACGCTGGTGCTGCGCCAGTCTTCTCCTGTTTTCCAATAACCACACGCCAATTTGTAACCGTAAAATATGTTTCCGCTATCGTTCTTGTTGACAAAGTCCATAATGCCCGTAGTAATTATTCCAAAAGCTACCAAGCCTATGGCAATTTTTTCAAATTTTGAATATACTTTACCTTCAGATTCGGTTTCATCTTCATTAGCCGGAGCCGGCTCTTTTTCAGCGGTATTGCCTTCTTTGAATAGCAAGATGTACAGAAAGTATAAATTTAATAAAGGAACTGCCATTAACAAAACCATAAAACCGGATTTATCAATATCGTGAAAGCGCATTATACTCCAAATTATTCCAAATATGCAGAACACAAAAGATATCAGACTTATTCCGAAAAATTCACCCAAATAAAGGAGTGTTTCTACCGCTTGCCCGCCGGTTGCGCTGACTCCGCTTTGTGACATTAAAGCAAATTTTATTATCGTATTAAAGCAAAGTACACCAATCAAAATTTGTAATGCGAAATTCCAAAGAAATACTTGCTTGTATTTTTTGAGACCCATAGACGCACTCGGCGAGAGTGACCAGCTTTTCTCTTTGATTTCTTTGTAAAATTTTAAAATTATGTAGCCTAATAACGCCAATGCTACGGCATTAATTAAAAAATTTATTGAAAATATCCCCAAAAAACTAACATCAACGAAATTGGCGGCTATGTCAATAATCTCGTCCCAATATTTACCTAAAAATTTAAACTTCAACAAAACTTTCATTTTGCCCACTCCCTTTCACGTATATTATACACTTGTTTAACATACGAATCAAAATATTGTGAAAATATTTTGTAAAGAGAGCGTATTCCCACTAATCAGGGAGCAGGGAGCAGGGAATTTTAGGGATTAGGGAGCAGGGATTAGCTAACAGCTAACGGCTAATAGCTAACGGCTAACAGCTAATGGCTAACAGCTAATACGCTCCGCGCCCTGTTAAGACAGCTTTAACAGTTTTAAAAAGATACATGATATCAATCCACACAGACCAATTACGCACATACCACGTATCCATTGCGACGCGCTCGGGGTAAGTGGTATCACTTCTGCCGGAAACCTGCCACATACCCGTAATGCCAGGCGGCACCATGTAGTATTCACGAATATTTTTGCCGTACTTTGAAATTTCTTCCTCAACAATCGGACGCGGTCCCACCAAACTCATATCGCCTAAAATCACGTTCAAAAGTTGCGGCAATTCGTCAAGACTCGTACGACGCAAAAAATTTCCCAACCTCGTAACACGCGGGTCATTCGTCAACTTAAAAGTCTCTTCCCACTCTTTCCGCGCGGCAGGATTTTCAGCCAAATATTTTTCCAAAACTTTGTCCGCGTCTTTTACCATAGTTTGAAATTTGTAGCAGTTAAAAGGCTTGCCGTACATACCAACGCGCTTATGGGCAAAAATAATTCCGCCGCGATTCGATATACATACCGCAACGGCAATTCCTAAAAGTATAGGTGAAATTAAAATGCCGCCGGTAATTGTTAAAACCAAGTCGAATATGCGCTTAAAAATTCTGTTGTAGACGCGCGAAAGGTTATTGCGCAGGTTCAGCATTAAAATCTTTTCGCTGAACAAAATCGACGCGTCAACTCCAGCCATCGGTGTACCGATTAAGTCGGGGATAAATGAAATATTTTTAACACGCGGCTGAATTTCAGTAATAATTTCTTGCAAGCGTTCCTTGCTAATGCCGGGCGCGGCAATTACTACCGTTTGAATTTCCAATCGGCGAACGATTTTTTTAACTTCGTCAAAGCCGCCGAGTATGGGAAATTCGGACGGTATTGTTTTTGAAACGGGGTTATCGTCGATAAACCCTGCAACGTCGTAGCGGTAGCCTAAATCTTCACGCCAAAATTTTATAAGCCGCTCTGCCGTCAATCCCGCGCCGATTACTAAAACCGGCTCGCTGAATATATTTTTCAGCTTTAAAAATTTTAATACGGTGTAGCGAATTATGCAGACGTTGCACAGCACCAAAAAGCCGAATACAAGCATAAATGTTCGTGACGCTTGTTCGCCGGCTTTAAGGAAGTAAATTAAAATTATCGACGCCATCCAGCCGTAAAAGACAGATAAAAAAATTTCGCGCATTGTTTCAACTACCGGTTTCATTTGCCGGTAGGAGCGCGAGTGACTTAGAAAAATTAAAAATAATATCGGTACTGCGAAAAAAATATAAGTGTCGGGGTAAATGTAGGTAAGACCGTTCCAAAAATCGGCGGCGTCGCGAATATAGAAGGCTATGTACTGCGTCAAAACAATGCCGATGTAGTCGAACAACATAAAAATTAGCGGCGGCAGTATAGAAGGTACTGTCTTATTTTTTTGTTTAGGCATTTCGCATTCTACCTACTTTTAAATTTTTAGGCGATGTTGAATAAAGTCAACGTTATAAAATCAAAATCAGCGAGCGGCATTAACCGGCGTCGGTGCGTAACATTGACTTTACCGTAACTCGGAGAACGCGAAATTAACGCATAAACTACTATACAATCAAACGTGGACACACTTAATGCCGCAATGTTACTTTTCTTTGCGCCAAAAAAAAGTAAATCTAAATCTAAATCCTACTTTTTGGCGCTTAATTCAATGTTTAAACGTAATGGACCGATTGAGTTTGTATCGTCGCGGGCATGAGCAACCAATCTGATTTTACCGCGCACTTCGGATATTTCGGCAAGCAATTCATAAAGCTGTGAACCTTCCATAACGCCTACAGCGTGAGTTATCGGGTCTGTCAAAATACCTTTTGCAACTGCGGCGCGATTTACTTCACTCAAAAACATTCTCAAAATATATTCAGCGTCGTCAGCGTCGTCAACTTCGTAATTTTCGGCAAAAATCAATTCGCCTTTGTTGTAAACGTGATTGTTGGGATAAAGTGAAAGGCTGGTACGAATCGGCTCGCCGCGTACCAAATTACCTGCCGCAGATATTCTTAAAATCATATCCTGCTGACTTTGTGAAATGGTTTCTATAGTTTCCTGCAATTCCGGCTCGTAAATCCAAACTGAACCGTCGAAATTGCCTTCGTACCTTTCCATAATGCTTTGTGTCGCTTTATCTGCCAATGCGTCTATATCCTTCTCAACGTCGGCAGAGGGACGGTTACCGGCAATTACGCCGCTTGCCAAAACTTCGCCGGCTTTAAAAATTATGTCACCTTCGCGCATTGCTATCAAGCCTTCGCGCAGATTTTTTGCGTGCTCTTCAAGTTCGGCGTTATCCTTCGAAAGCTTTTCATTATCTGCGGTCAATGTGATATTAAATTCGCCGAGTTTTTTATTGTCACTTTCCAACGCGGCATTGGTGCTTGAAAGATTTTCATTCTGCGCGGAAAGTTCGCTATTGGAAGTTGCAAGGTTGTCATTCTGCGCGGCTAAATTGGAATTTTCAGACTCAAGGCGTTCATTGCCTTCTTTCAAGCGGTCTGATTCAGCTAAAAGCTCTTCCTGTTCCGATTTCAGCGCGGTGATTTCTTCTTTGGATTTTGCAAGATCATTTTCAGCCTGCTTAAATTCTTCCTGCGTATCCATAAGCTCTTTGACTACTGCGCCTAAAGACCTTTGTGTTTCCGCCATAGCCGCGTTTAATTCTTCCATACCGAAAAGCGCAGTACGTACATTTTCTGAAATTATCGCCATTGAACCTATGGACAAGCCGGTTATCAGTGCGCCGGTTATCACGGTGATTATCATTGACGTATGACGCGGACGCAAGCCGAATATCGACAGGCGCTTTTTGCCTATCTTAGTACCGAGTTTGTCGCCGATAAAAGCTATTGCGCCGCCGGTTATCACCATTACAATTATTAAATAAATCCCTTCCATACAACGCCTTCTCTTTTAAAATATTGCTTTTCTGTATTATAGACGAAAATTTATCTTTGTGCTACAATTCTTAAAATGGTATGGATAAAAAGTTTTTTGGTTGGGAGTGATGCTGATGATGTTACCGAATAAAATTGTACGACGCACTTGGGCAAGCGGCGAACCCGTTAAAATCGGCGTTTCAAAGCAAAAAAAGAATGAAGAAATTTCTCCCGAAGAGTCCGAACAAGAAGAAGACGGTACGCGGGAAGAGGAACTGCGGCTTAAGGAAAGAGAAGACGAAGTTAAGCGGATGCTTGCCGATATTGATCAGCGTGAAAAAAGTCTTGCCGAAAGATTCATTTCCCTGCAGAAGGACGAGAAAAAATTAAGAGAGTCGAAACAACGCACTCAAGCAGAATGTGACAGAATTTTAATGGAGGCTAAGGAGGAAGCCGAAAGACTGCGCACGGAGGCTAAGACTGCCGGTCACGAAGAAGGTTTTAATTTAGGTCACGAAGAAGGTTTTGAAAAAGGCGAAAAAGACGCTCAGGATCAGTGGAAAGAAATTATTGCCGACGCCAATGATAAGGCGCAGAAAACTTTACGCGATGCAAAAGATTTAACTGCAGATTACTTCATACGCGCAGAAGATGACGTGGCAAAAATTTTGATGATGGCGATTGAAAAAATTTTGCCGCAACATTTCATTGATGTACCTAAAGACATTTTGCCTGTTGTGCGTGAGGCGATTCAGTATGTGCGCGACCAAAAAGAAGTTAATGTACACGTTGAGCCGAACAGTTACGGCGTAGTTTTGGAGGCACGCGGTGAACTTCAAGCGTTGCTTACCGATGGTACGGCGATTTTAGAAATTATTTCGGACGAAGCTTTAAACCCGGGCGATTGCGTCATTGATACGCCTAACGGCGGCGTGGACGCGCGGCTTGCCAGTCAAATTGAAATTGTCAAAGACGCCATTAAATCTATGATGATTATGTAGAGATTAGCGGTTAGCTGTTAGCCGTTAGCTGTTAGCTAATCCCTGATCCCTGATCCCTGATTAGCTGTTAGCTGTTAAAATTAATCGCTAATGGCTAATGGCTAAAAGCTACTCACTACCTCACTACTCACTACTTACTAATACTTAACATCGAAAGGAAGTTGAACTATGAATACAAGAACACACGAAATTATAAGAGAGTACATCGACATTTTGGTTTACCAAGCCATAAACCGCCAGCTTACGTGGGAAACTTCCGCCGGTGATTTGGATATTCGCTACTCCATTAAAGATATGGAAGGTAACGAACTTCTCGGCGCGTCTTTCAGCGTACTTTCTACCAGCGGCAAAGTCGAACTCACCATTCACGGCGAAAAATTTAAAACCGCCAATAAGCCCATTATCGAACGCGTCAGCATGCTTTTCCGCATCATCAACTACGAAAAGAAGGAAAATATTATTTCCGACGAGACCATTAAATTTATGCGCAAGTACATTGCAGACCACAGATAAGGTTGAATTAAGAATTAAGAATTAAAAAAAAAACTACTAACTAGGTGGTGTTGAATAAATCGAATTTAGAAAAGCCGCAAATTTTGTAAACGTCGGATTAGTTGAGGCGCACAAGGACGTGCGCCCCGTCCGCGCCATG
>CAJOKY010000137.1 GCA_905235425.1 uncultured Selenomonadaceae bacterium | reverse complement strand
GTTGACGTGAACATTTCAAAATTATTTTCCGCCGCAAATTTAGCCGCCTCACTCAATCGCCATGCGTAGCAGATTTTACAGCGTTTGTGAAAGCCGTCATAAAAATTAACAGTATCGTCGCCGTCAATACCTTCGACAATTGCAGACGTACGCGACAAAAAATCTCTCAAGCCGTAGTGATTGACAGCGGTAAAATCCATTTGAACTTTTTCGGCAAATTCCCGCGCAGTTTTCAAGCGCTGTTGCCATTCGCGGTAGGGGTGAATATTTGGATTGAAAAAGTAGCCCGTCGGTTCAAAACCTTCCTCGCGTAATTTTTTCACGGGGTAGCACGAACACGGACCGCAACACATATGCAATAAAATTTTCATAAAGCTTTACTCCTTTTTAGTAAGTAGCCGGTAGCTGTTAGCTTTTAGCTTTTAGCTTTTAGCTGTTAGCTGTTAGCTGTTAATGGCTAATCGCTAATCGCTAATCCCTAATTCCTAATCCCTGTTCCCTAATCCCTAAAATCTATGTTATAATCTGCGCAGAAATATTTTTAGGGAGGGTTTAACTTGTTATCTAAGGTTGGGAAAATTTACGGCGAAACGTCATTAATAAAACTAATCGCCGTAGGTCTCGTAGTAGGCATTATACTGGCAATTTTCGTGCCTAGAGTAATTCCTTTCATCGCGGTATTCGGCAAGCTTTTTGTAAACGCATTAAAAGCAGTCGCGCCGATTTTGGTATTTGTATTGGTAATGAACGCGCTGTCTCAAAAATCGGAGTCAAGCTCGACAATGCGTCCGATAGTCACGCTTTACGTTATGGGAACTTTCTGCGCGTCATTGGTAGCCGTCACGGCGTCATTTTTATTTCCCACAGAACTTAGCCTGAAAACTGCCGGCGCAACGATTGAGCCGCCTTCCGGAATAGTGGAAGTTTTGCAAAACGTAATTATGAAGGTTGTCGATAATCCGATAAACGCGCTGACAAATGCAAACTATATCGGTATTTTAGCATGGGCAGTCATAATCGGAATTGCGCTTAGAAATGCAGGTGACGAACTTCATAACGCGCTTTCCGATTTGGCAAAGGCGGTAACGCAGGTAGTTCAATGGGTAATTCGTTTTGCACCTTTCGGCATAATGGGATTGGTTGCCGACGCGATAGGTACAAGCGGCGTCGATGCACTTTTGGGCTATGCAAAACTTTTAGCCGTATTGTTAGGCGCATTTTTCAGCGTGGCATTGATTATGAACCCGCTGATTGTATGGTTTAAATTGAAAATGAATCCCTACCCGCTGGTATTGACGACGCTTAGAGAAAGCGGGCTTTACGCATTTTTCACGCGCAGTTCAGCGGCAAATATCCCCGTCAATATGGGACTTTGTAAGCGGCTTGGACTTGACGAAAATATTTACTCTGTATCAATCCCGCTCGGTGCTACAATAAATATGGCGGGCGCGTCGATAACAATAGCGGTTTTAAGCTTAGCTACGGCGCATACACTCGGAATAAATATCGATATGCCGACGGCGCTTTTACTTTGCATAATCGCGACGGTTGGAGCTTGCGGCGCGTCCGGCGTGGCAGGCGGTTCACTTTTATTAATACCGGTTGCCTGTTCAAGTTTCGGTATTTCGTCCGATATCTCAATGCAAGTCGTAGGCGTAGGATTTATTATAGGTGTATTGCAAGATTCCTGCGAAACGGCGCTAAATTCATCAAGCGACGTACTTTTCACCGCGACGGCAGAATTTTCACAGCGTGCGGCAGAAGGTCAGCTTAAGCCGTCCGATTTAGTACCGAAAAATTAAAATTTATCGTCAAGCCAAAAGGTAAAGGCGTGGGATTTATTCCTGCTGACCTTTACCTTTTTTAATATACGAAAAAAATTTTTTAAGACGCTTTTAATATTTTCCAAGCCGGTGCGTATAAGTGACAGAAAGAAAAAACTGAAAAAAAAGAAAAAAGTTCTTGTAATTCAGAAATTCGGTTATATAATAAACCAAATTCAAGTGAAAGGAGAAAAAAAGTGAACGAAATTAAAAAGCAAACCGCAACTGCGAACGAAATTGCAGACGAAGAGCGGATTAACGAAGAAGAGATGAATAAGGTTGCCGGCGGTATGACCTTGTGGTATCAACACATTAGCCTTGTGGTATCAACACATTAGCGGCGAAAAGAACGGATACTTGGTTACCGGTGATGAACCAAGTATCGGCGAAAAAACCTCAAGTGTTTGGATACCAAAACAGACTTGGTCGCGTTGGAGAAAAATTATGGAACATCAAGGACATATCTTCTTTAAAGGCGACCCCAACCCTCAAGAGTAATAAGGAGAAAATATCATGAAAAATAATGATGAAATCATTCAATCTGAAGTTATTCAAGACGCAGTGCTTGACGATGTAGCCGGTGGTTTAAAACTTGGCGTTCCCGGATTAGAAGGCACTATGAGAGAAGTCACGCAAAAACAATAAGGAGAAATTAAAATGACTGATATTGAAAATAAAATTGAAACCGAAGAGAAATTGACTGAAGCGGAGCTCGAACAGGTTGCCGGAGGCGCTGAAGAACATTACTTTGACCCTGAAATTTATGAACAGTACGGTATTTTCACAATGGATGGCGGGAATACCTTCCTTTATGGGAAGAACGAAATTACCGAAAAGCAGGCGGCAGCAATCGCTTTTTATTCAATCCAACTTCCTCCGGACATGGTAAAAAAGGCACGTAAGAAAGGTTTTGATTCGTTTCTCAACACTGTCACAGCTTACAGACTGGCAAATATAACCAAGTTTCATCAAACCTGCGATGAGTTGAAAAACAACACGGCAACAAAATAACTGCCGGTACTAAATGGCAAATAATAATTTTAAATAAAAGGGTGAATTAAAATGAAAGAAGAAATTAAGAAAAACGATCTCACTGATGAAATTTTGAACGACGAAGATTTGGATCAGGTAGCCGGCGGCACCGGCAGGGAATTTGAAAGCGACATGGCGGTATATGCGGGCATGATCGGTAAGAGTGTCGATAAAATAAACGGTCTGGCGTTGAAAAAGGCTTTTAGGAAAGCGGGCGTCAATGTTGAGTTTAATAGCGAAGACAATGACAATATTTACAGAGTAAACGGTACGCGGGTTTCACGTTATGAAGCGTTGGTTCTTCTCGGACGCGGTTGCGGTAACCCTACCTTCGACTTCACCCGCTATCTGAAAGATTCTACAGGCGAAAATAACAATTATAATCGAAATTGAAAATTGAAAGTGAGGAAAATAAAATGGAAGAAAACAAACAGAAAATTGATGAAGCAACATTAGCTGATGCTGAAAAGATCTCCGAAAAGGATCTTGACGAAGTTGCAGGTGGTAATTATAAAGAAAATCTTGAGTTGGATAAGAAGATAGGGAAATCTCCTGTGTTGGAGAAATACGGTTGGAATTGGTTTAACAAGGATTTTTACACCTTTAAACGCATTATGTCGGATGTTGGAATTGAGACAAATACTGCTTGGAGTGGCGCCAATAACCAATATCGTGATAAGGAAACAGGGCAATTTATCCTGCACCAAGAGGTGATGGATTTTCTTGAAACCGGCGTAAAGAGCTGGCGCAAGCAATAAAAATTTTGACTAACGCTGAACGAAAATAAAAAAGACTTCGACATTACAAATTGTCGGAGTTTTTTTGTTGTATAAATTAAAAAGCCGACAAGGTGGTAGCCCAATGGCACGTTCCTTGTCGGTTTATTTTTTATTCGGTATCTTTTTTAATTTGGCTTAGCAGACCTTTAAGTTTATCTCTAAATTCGTCGCCGCCGGATTGAAATTTCACTTCAACGCATATGACGAAAATCGGAATACTCCAATCAGCCTTAGCAACTTCGTCGGGAATTTTGACGGCGTCTTTTTCCGTCATAACGATAGCCTCTGCACCGAGAGCGTCCGCCTGTTCCAAAACGTCCTGCATTTCGTTCATGGTGTATTCGTGGTGATCGGGATAACGTAAACTTTCCAAAACGACAGCGCCTAAATCCCTTAGCGTGCGTTCAAATGACGCGGGATTACCTATCGCAGAAACCGCCATAATCTTTTTGCCTACTACATCTGCAACGTCAACGCCTTCCTGCGATAAATCGTCAAACCAATCAGCAAGCGTCAAAAATCTGCGCGGCTGGTGAATACTTTCTATAATATGCGCTTTACGGTTGTACTTATGAACAGTGTCGCGAATGTATTCACAAGCGCCGGTTTCAGCTTGATCAACCTTCGTAATAAGGCAAACGTCGGCGCGGCTGATATGTGAAATGGATTCGCGCAGAGTGCCGCGCGGCAAAATATAGCCGTTGCCGAAAACGCTTACCGCGTCAACAAGCAAAATGTCTAAATCGCGTTCAAGCTGCCAATGCTGGTAGCCGTCGTCCAAAATGGCAACTTCTGCGCCGAAATGTTCAATGGCATATTGCCCCGTTACAGCCCTTTCAGCGCCGATTAAAACGGGTACGCCGGGCAAATGCTTAGCCAACATATAAGCTTCGTCACCTGCCTCAGATGCCGACATTAAAATCTTTTCGCCGTCCGAAACAACTCCGACTTCGCCGCGCCAATTAGCACGATAACCGCGATTTAAAATTACCACTCTGTAGCCTAAATCCAAAATTTCCCGTGCCAATCTCTGCGCGGTAGGAGTTTTGCCCGTGCCGCCTACCGTGATATTGCCTAAGCTTATTACAAAGCAGTCAAGCTTATCTTTGCCGGAAATGCCCGACTCATAGCCCCAAAGGCGAATATTTATCAGCGTGGCGTACACTAGGGAGAAGGCGTACAAAATTCCCATAACAATGTGCATGGAAATGCCGTGAACTTCCTTGCTGTGAATAAGGTGAACAAATTGCGTTTGAAAATTTTCAACCTTCTGCGTAGTATGCGGACGCTGGGTATTTTCCCACGCCTCGTATTCAGTCAGCATTTTTCGCAGGAGAATTGCCGATTTACGCGATGCGCCGCGATTTTCTTTAACAATTTTAATCGTCTCTTCTTCAAGCCGCCGCCTTCGCACAGGATCATCAAAAAGTTTTTTCACCTGCTCTACCAATTCTTCGGGACTGTTCACGGTAACGCAGGCGTCACGATTTTTGAAAAGCGCGTGCGTGTCTTTGAAATTTTCCATATGATGACCGACGATAATGGCTTTACCATGAGCCGCCGGTTCCAAAATATTATGCCCGCCATGAGTGACAAGAGAGCCGCCTACATAAATCACGTCGCCGATACTGTAAATTTTTCCCAGTTCGCCGATTGTATCCAAAATTATAATGTCTTCGTTTTTTGAAGGACCGTTTTGCAGTTCCGTCCTGCGTCCAACAACAAAACCGGCGCTCTTGCAAAGGCTGACAACTTCACGAGTGCGCAGAAGTTCACGAGGCGCTATTACAAGCTTAATTTCGGGATGCGTTTCACGTACGGCTTTAAATGCGTCTAAAATATAACTCTCTTCCCCGCGATGAGTACTTCCGGCAAGCAAAATTCCTTCTGCATGTTCCATACCCATTTCAGCCAAAATTCTTTCGCGTTCAACCGGCGTAACGTCAGTGTAAGTTTGATCAAATTTCGTGTTGCCGGTGACAGTGACCAAATTTTTCGGCGCGCCCAATTCCAAAATATAATCGGCGTCAATCGAAGACTGCATGGCGAAAAGCTTAACCGTGCGAATCATGTCGGCTAAAATCGAAAACATATATTTATAGCGGCGGACGCTTTTTTCAGAAATGCGACCGTTCACCATCATTACGGGAATGCGAAGTTGCCGAGCATTTTTCAAAAAGTTTGGCCACAATTCCGTTTCAACCGGCAAGAATACGCGGGGATGTATTCGGCGCAAGACCATTGCCGCAACGAAGGGCAAATCCAGCGGAAAGTAAATTATGCTGTCAGCGTCCTTTATGATTCGGTTAGCCATTTCGTAGCCGTTCGTAGTCACGACGGAAACAAGAATAGGTGATTTAGGGAACTCCTGCCGAAATTCTTTTATAAGCGGACTTGTGGCTACAATTTCGCCTACTGATGCCGCGTGTACCCATATGCAATTTTTTTTCGCAACGGGACGAAGTGCGCCTTTGGGAAAAATTCCTAAACTTTGTTTGATTCTTTCGACAAAGCCTTTTTCGCGCACCGATCTTACCAAAAAGACCGGTATTATTATTATTACGACAAATACTGCCGCGAGATTGTACAAACTGTATAGGACTTGCATTCAAAAACTCCATGTTAGAGGGTAGAGGGTAGAGGGTAGATTGTAGAGGGTAGATTGTAGAATTAAAACCTACTCTCTAGAACCTACAATCTACTCCCTACTTTCTACTCTCTACTCACTAATCAACTTTTCGACAAGTTCGGGCGGAATAACCTTTGGATAATTTTTTGCCAAATCGACTACCCAAACATTCCACATACGCCGCGCCTTCCACCTTGCCGCAAATTTAAAATAA
>CAJOKY010000136.1 GCA_905235425.1 uncultured Selenomonadaceae bacterium | reverse complement strand
GAAAGTATTTTGGCAGATCTTTTCGCATCAACAAATATGCCGAGTCCTATAAAAGTTAGCTGGTTATCTGGAATGTAAATTGATTCTAAGCCTGTGCAACCTTTAAATGCAGACCTGCCGATTGATGTCACGCTGTCGGGCAAATTTATTTCTTTCAAGCCTGTGCAACCAGCAAATGCAAATTCGCCGATTGATGTCAAGTTGTCGGGCAAATTTATTTCTTTCAAGTCAGTGCAACCGGCAAATGCCAAGTTGCCGATTGATGTCAAGTTGTCGGGCAAATTTATTTCTTTCAAGCTCCAGCAACCGTCAAATGCCCAGCCACCGATTTCAGTCAAGCTGTCAGGCAAATATATTTCTCTTAAATTTTTACAATCTTGAAATGCCCTGGCGCCGATGGTAGTCACGCTATCGGGCAAATATACACCTTCTAAACTTTTGCAATCGCGAAATGCCTCGTCGCCGATTGAAATCAAACCTTCTGACCAGCGTATTTCCTCTAATTTTTCGCAACCTTTAAATGCCTCATCGCCGATGGTAGTCACGCTGTCGGGCAAATATATTTCTTTCAAGTCAGTGCAACCGTAAAATGCCCTGTCGCTGATGGTAGTCACGCTGTCCGACAAAACTAGATGTTTCAAGCCATCCCAAATTTGGAACTCTGCATTTTTGATTGAAGTCACGCCGTCTTTAATGATAAGCTGACCAATCGCCTCATTGTAAGAATATCTTTCATTGTCCATTTGTTTCACCCCGCAAAAATTCTTATAAACAATTATGCGCCGCGTCAATAACGGCGTTTATTTTTTCGTCCAAATTTATTTCTGTCGCGTCAATATTTTTGCTGAGAAAGGCTAAGTATTCGATATTGCCTTCGGGACCTTTTATCGGCGAAAAATCCAATCCGCATACTTTGAAATTCAGATTCTGCGCGAAGGATAAAACGTAGTTCAAAACTTCTGCATGAATTTTTTTATCGCGTACGACGCCTTTTTTGCCGACTTTATCGCGTCCCGCTTCAAACTGCGGCTTAATAAGCGCGGCAACTTCGCCAATTTCGCTTAAAATTTCATACGCAACCGGCAAGACTTTATCAAGCGATATAAAAGCCACGTCGATTGACGCAAAATCTAAAACGTCGGTTAAATCTGCGCGAGTGACGTTTCTAATATTCGTGCGCTCCATATTAACTACGCGTTCATCATTTCGCAATTTCCATGCCAACTGACCATAACCTACGTCAATGGCATAAACCTTAGCCGCGCCGTGTTGCAACATACAATCTGTAAAGCCGCCCGTCGACGCGCCGATATCTGCACAAATTTTTCCGCGCAGATTTATGGGAAAAACTTCAAGCGCCTTCTGCAGTTTAAAGCCGCCGCGACTTACAAAGGGCATCTCCTCGCCGATAACCTCAATTTTCGCGTCAACGTCAACTAATGTACCGGCTTTGTCAACCTTTTGACCGTTGACTAAAATTTTTCCGCTCATAATCATAGCTTGAGACTTCGCGCGACTTTCAAATAAATTTTTTTCTGTCAAAAGTAAATCAATTCGCTTTTTCAAAGTTTTATACCTAAATCCCATTCGTGCGGCCAAAATCTTTCAGCCATATCAAGTACCGGCGCTACAAGTTCACGGATGTTTAAAATTTTTTTCAATTTCCATACGCCGCCGACTTCGACAAATTCAAATTGAAAATGCAAATTTCCCCACATTCTGCCGTACGACGAATTGTCGCCGAAAATATCAACTTCGGCAACTGCGCGGGAATTTTCTACAGAAATATTTTTGATGTCGCAGTGTAAAGATTTTAGCAACTTGCCGAGTTCGACGCCACAAAAATTTATGGGATTGATAATAAAACTTTTCGGCGGAGTTAAATTTTTGTCAAAGTACGCGTTCATGGTGCGCTTGACAAAACCTAAATGTACGCCGCGAAATTTTTCATTGTAAAACCTTAGCGCCGTTGAACCGAATTTGAAAAGTAAATCGTGCGGGTAAAGCTTATGAAACTTGTCACAATTCTTAGCCAGCTCGTCTATGACTTCGTCGTAACCTTCATTTAAAAATTCGTCAACGTCTACGTGCGCGGTTAAATCTGCCAAATTTTTTTCGTTAATTGCGGCACGCATTTTTTCAAGTGTTTTTAAAAGTTTTTCTTCAGTAGTCATAATCTCTCCATATTAGGTTTTAGCTTCTAGGTGTTAGGGATGAGGGAGCAGGGATTAGGGATTAGGGATTAGTGAGTAGTAAGTAGTGAGTAGTGAGTAGTTAATACCTACAATCTACCTTCTACTATCTACTCTCTACCCCCTACCCTTCCGTCGCCAATTTTTTCTGCAACTCGTACAGTTTATTCATTGCCTCAATCGGCGTCAACGTCGTAACGTCCAATTTCAAAAAATCTTTTATCGCATTGTCAATAAATAAATTTCGCATCGGCGGCGAACTTTTTTCAGCGACAATTTGAACCTGCGCGGATGCATTGGATTTAACCGGCTCGTCATTTTCTAACGCGGCTAAAATTTCTTCTGCGCGTTTCATCACGGCTTTTGGAAGTCCCGCCAATTTCGCAACTTGTATGCCGTAAGATTTATCGGCGCCGCCTTTTTTTATCCTGCGCAGAAAAATAATCTCCTTGCCGCGCTCCTTGACTGCTACAGAAAAATTTTCAATTTTTGCCGACGTTTCCTCAAGATCGGTGAGTTCATGGTAATGCGTGGCAAAAAGAGTTTTGGCGCAAATTTTTTTATCAATATACTCAATAACTGCGCGCGCAATGCTCATACCGTCAAAAGTTGAAGTACCGCGCCCCACTTCATCCAAAATAATCAGACTGCGATTAGTGGCGTATTTTAAAATCTGCGCGACTTCATTCATCTCAACCATAAAAGTGGATTGCCCACTGACAATATCGTCCCCTGCACCAATACGCGTAAAAATCCTATCGACAGGTGAAATATTTGCCGCCGCAGCCGGTACAAAACTTCCTGCCTGCGCCATTAACGTAATCAGCGCTACCTGCCGCATATATGTAGATTTACCCGCCATATTCGGACCGGTGATAATCATCAGCATGCAATGCGCGGGATTTAAATTTGTGTCGTTCGGTACGAAAAGTTCATTGCGTAAAATTTTTTCTACCAGCGGATGCCTGCCGTCCTTAATCTGAATTTTGCCTTCAATATTTAAATCGGGACGTACGTAATTATTCACATGAGCAATTTCGGCAAAGCCGGCGATAACGTCAATAATCGCAATGCGTTTCGCCGTGTCTTGAATATCCTGCAAGCGCTTTTTAACTTCGTCGCGAACTTGGCAAAAAAGATTGTATTCAAGCGTAACAATTTTTTCCTGCGCACCGAGAATTTTTGTTTCAAAATCCCTAAGCTCCTGCGTGACATACCTTTCAGCTTGGGCTAAAGTCTGCTTGCGTACGTAGTTATCGGGAATTTTTGACGCGCCGCTGTGCCTAACTTCAATGTAGTAGCCGAAAATTCGGTTATAGCCGACTTTCAATGAGCGAATACCCGTGCGCATGCGTTCACGTTCTTCAAACTCCTGCAAAAAGCCGCGACTGTCCGCAGAAATTTTTCTGTATTCGTCAAGATTTTCATCATAGCCGAATTTGATAATTGCGCCGTCACGAATTGAAAGAGGCGCTTCTTCTTCAACTGCGCGGTCGATTAAATCAATTTCGGCTGAATAATCTTTAATGCCGTCACGACACGCGATTAGCATATCGGCAGAAACATCTTGCATGGCGGCGATAATTTTCGGCAGGTTGCGAAGAGAATTTTTAAGCGCGGTTAAATCCGGCGCATTGGCAGAACCTACCTCGACTTTTGTCATAAGACGTTCAAGGTCGCGAATCTCTTTTAAAATTTCGCGCAGATTTCGGCGAAGAGTATAATTTTTGAAAAGCTCTTCTACGGCGTCTAAGCGCCGATTTACGGCGTTTACGTCGACAAGTGGACTTTCTAACCAACGACGCAGTAAACGTGCGCCTAAGGGCGTTTTAGTGGCGTCTGAGAGGTCGTACAAAGTATTTTTCTTTGAACCGTCGCGCAGATTACGAATCACTTCCAAATTTCGCAGTGTCGCGGCATCAAGAATTAAATGGTTGCCGGTTTCAAGCCGTGAAAGTTTTGAAATGTGATTTAAATCCGTGCGTACCGTCTTATGCAGGTAGCTTAGTAAAAATTCAACTGCATTGGCGGCGGTCTCTGAAACAGGTATGTCATCGGCTGAAAAATGTTGCGTGATAAAGTCAGATTTATTTTCAGTGTCAAACTTTGTAAATGTGACATCATCAAGCTTGGCGTCGGCGAAGGTTTTAAGGTTTTTGAAGAATTTTAACTCATCTGCAATTAAAATTTCGTGCGGCGAAAGGCGGTAGAGTTCATCAAAAAGATTTTGTTCACGCTCCTTGCCTTCGTAAAGTGAATAAAAAAATTCGCCGGTTGAAACGTCCGCGCCTGCAAGTGCTATGTCCGTGCCGTCATCATAAATCAGCACTATGTAATTATTATTCGCGTCGGTCAAGGCGTCATCTGTTAAAATCGTGCCGGGCGTGACAATTTTTGTAAGTTGCCGCTCGGTTAAGCCTTTAGCCTTAGGGTCTCCTATTTGGTCTACTACGGCAACACGATAACCTTTATTCACAAGTTTTTGCAGGTACGGTTCCATAGCATGGGCAGGTACGCCGCACATTGGAATTTGCTGTCGGTGCGTCATGGTCAAGCCCAATTCTTTCGACGCGGTTAAGGCGTCGTCGTAAAACATTTCGTAGAAGTCGCCTAAGCGAAAAAATAAAAGCGCGTCTTGATTTTGACTTTTCGCCGCGTTGTACTGATCCATCATCGGCGTTGAAGTCTTCGCGCTTTGAGAATTTTTATTTGTATTTTTCAATTAATCAACTCATTTTTTTATATCCGTGATTAACTATTATTATTCGATTTTTTCAACATCTGATTCAATTTTCTTTTTCTTAGGTCTTTTTGATAATTTTTGTAGCGCTTTTTTAGCTGCCTCTTGCTCGGCAGATTTTTTACTGTTGCCGATACCTTGTCCCATAATTTTATCGTCAATCAGCACGGCATGTTCAAAAATCGGCTGGTGCGGCGGACCCTCCATACTCAATTCGACGTATTCAATTTTCACATTTGGATCATCTGCCATAAGAAATTCTTGCAATGCTGACTTGTAGTCTGAAAGATTTTTCTGCAACGTCTTTTGAAATTTTTCGGCGATATTTTCATCAGTGAGATTTTTAAATTCCGGTTCAAGTTGCTTGAATACAAACTCCCGCGCAGTTTCCCAGCCTAAATCAAGATAAATCGCGCCTACAACCGATTCAAAGGCGTCCTCCAAATTTGAATCACGTTCCTTGCCGCCGGTTGATTCTTCGCCGTAGTCAAACAAAAGTTTATCGCCGATTTTTAAGCGCCGTGCAATTTTAGCTAAAGAATTTTGACAGACGACACTTGCACGCAATTTAGTCAAATCGCCTTCGGAAAGGGAATGAAATTTATTAAAAAGCAATGTACTTGATGAAAGTTCAAGTACGGCATCGCCCATAAATTCCAATTTTTCATTGTCATCAAAAACCTTGCCGTAACTGCGCGAATACGAGCTATGAGTAAGTGCGACGTTTAAAATTTCAATTCGGTTAAACGTCACGCCTATGCTTTTTTGAAACGCCTGCAAGACACGACGACGCGGCGCATCAATAGGACAGCTGATTAAGCCTTCTTTAAGCGTAATTGTTTCACCGACTAAAACCTTTGGTACAATTTCTTCTTTACTTTTTTTCGACAAAATTTATACCTCTTTATTACTCGGAAAATTTTTTAAAGACGAGACAAGCATTATGACCGCCGAAACCGAAAGAATTGGACATTGCGACGTTGACAACTTGTTCACGCGATTTATTAGGCACGTAGTCAAGATCAAGCCCTTCATCCGGCGTTTCGTAGTTAATCGTAGGCGGCACAAAACTTTCTGAAATTGCCAATACTGCCGCAATAGCTTCAACACCGCCTGCCGCGCCGAGCATGTGTCCGGTCATTGACTTTGTGGAGGATACAGCAACTTTATAAGCGTGTTCGCCGAATACGGTTTTAATCGCCTTTGTTTCGCCTTCGTCATTAAAATGCGTCGACGTACCATGCGCGTTAATGTAGTCAACTTCTTCAGGAGAAATCTTAGCGTCGTCAAGAGCGAGTTTCATGCATTTAGCTTGGTATTCACCTTCCGGCGCAGGTGTTGTAATATGGTAAGCGTCATTATTTCTGCCGTAACCTATAACTTCCGCGTAAATATGCGCACCACGTTTTTTGGCATGTTCAAGACTTTCAAGTACAACAATTCCCGCGCCTTCGCCCATTACAAAGCCGCTACGATTTTTGTCGAAAGGTCTTGACGCATGATGAGGATCGTCATTGTGATCCGCGCAGAGTGCCTTCATTGCGGCAAAACCCGCAA
>CAJOKY010000135.1 GCA_905235425.1 uncultured Selenomonadaceae bacterium | reverse complement strand
TTAATTCTTAATTCTTAATTCATCTTGTGTCCTGCAAGATAACTTGCCGCGTCCATTTTTTTTGAATTAGGCGCTTGCAGTTCCAAAATTTCCAATGTACCGTCGCCTGTACCGATAAAAAATTTTTTGCCGTTAATTTTAATTTCCCCTGCGGCAAGTTGCAACTGCTCTGAAATCTTCGTGCGCCAAATTTTAAATTTCTCTTCATTAATAAAAGCATATGCGCCGCCGTACAAGCCGCGTACCAAATTATGAATTTCCCGCGCAGATTTATTCCAATCAATTTTGCCGGTATCCTTCGTAAGCATCGGCGCGTAATTTGATAAAGCGTCGTCCTGCTTAATCGGCGTTATGGCGTCAAGGCGGCTAATCGTGTCAATTAAAAGTTTTGCACCTTTCGTGCTTAAAATTTCTTTCAGCTCCGGCAAAATCATTTCGTCCGATATTTCGACATTTGCAGACGCAAGCATATCGCCGGTATCAAGTCCCGCGTCCATTTTCATTATCGTGACGCCGGTAATTTTTTCGCCGTTTATCATTGACCATTCGATAGGCGCCGCGCCGCGATATCTCGGCAAAAGTGATGCGTGAACATTTATGCAACCGAATTTAGGTAAGTCCAAAACTGCTTGCGGTAAAATTTTTCCATACGCCGTGACTACAATTAAATCTGCGTGAAAACTTTCAAGCTGGGCGATAAATTCCGGCGGTTTTAATTTTGGCGGTTGAAGTACGGGGATATTATTTTTTTCGGCAAAAATTTTAACCGGCGGCGGTTGAAGTTTATGACCTCGCCCTTTTGGTTTATCTGTTTGTGTTACGACGCATAAGACTTCGTGCGATTCGATTAAAGCTTGCAAACTTGGTACGGCAAATTCCGGTGTTCCCATGAAAATGATTCGCATAAAAAAGACCTCCGTGATAGATGGTAGTAAGTAGTTAGTAGTTAGTAGTTAGTAGTAGTTCACTATTTACTATTTACTACTTACTACTCACTAACTCACTACTCACTAAAAAAAGGATTATTTTAAGTGATTCGCGAAATAAACCGCATAACCTTTTTAAGTGGGAGGAAAAATTCATGCCCGATATTGAAGTCGAGGATAAAATAAAAAATTCGGACGAAGTTGCACAGCAATCAGACGTTGCAACTGTTGCCGCCGATACAAATACCGTTATCCAAGAAGATATCGTTTCCGCCGCCGATAAAAAATCAGATGCGGAAGAAAAACCTAAACGCGTACGCAGAAAAAAAGTTGACGAAGAATCAGCGGTTAAAAATAAATCTAAAAAACCTGCCGCCGCCGATAAAAGCGACGCCGCTAAAAATGCCGATACAAAAGAAAAACCTAAACGCGTACGTAAGAAAAAAGCTGTAGAAGAAACTGCGCCTAAAGATAAACCGGCAGCTAAGAAAAAAACTGCCGAAAAATCTACTGAACCACCTGCCGAAAAGCCGGTTGAAAATACCGAGCCGGTAACTGTTTCAACGCCGGAAAAAAAATCACTGCGACCTACATATAAAAATGATGAACGCGAAAAAGTTTTTGCGCTTGATATCGGTACGCGCAGTGTCATTGGTATTGTAGCGTTGCGTGACAAGAAAGGCAATTTGGAAGTTATCGCCACGACGCGTGAAGAGCATAAAACCCGCGCCATGCTTGACGGTCAAATTCACGACGTGCCGCAGGTAGCTGAGGTTATTGAAAAAGTTCGCGACGAATTATCAAAACACGTCGGCAAACTTACCAATGCCGCAGTAGCCGCCGCAGGACGCGCACTTTTCACAATGACGGCAGATGTTGAAATGGATATGCACGGCGTCATTACCGAAGAGCAACAGAGCAATTTAAATTTCACCGGCGTACAAATCGCGCAGTCAAAGCTTGTAGAATCAAATTTAATTGATGACAGGACGAGCTATTGTTGCGTAGGTTTTAGCGTGATAAGTTACGAATTGGACGGCGTACCGCTGAAAATTTTGGTAGGACAGCGCGGACGGCGTGCGCAGGCTAAAATTATTGCAACCTTCCTGCCGCGTCAAGTTATCGACTCAATGCAGACGGCGCTGAATTACACGGGAATGGAAATGCGAGCGTTGACGCTTGAACCTATTGCCGCGATAAACGTTTTAATACCGCAGACAATGCGCCATTTAAATTTGGTTTTGGTTGACATAGGCGCGGGAACTTCCGACGTTGCAATTACGAAAAACGGCGCAGTTGTGGCTTACGGCATGGTACCTATCGCCGGCGATGAAATTACCGAAGCGCTGTCACAAAAATTTTTGCTTGACTTCAATGTTGCAGAAGAGGTTAAGCGTAAAGCGTCAAATGGCGAAAGTGCGACGTTTTTTGATATTTTGGGCGAAGAGTACAATTTATCTGCTGACGAAATTGTAGCGCCGATATCTGAAACAATTTCAAATCTTGCCAATGCAATTTCCGCGTCGATTTTGGAACTTAACAGCGGCGAACTTCCTCAAGCGGTAATTTTAGTAGGCGGCGGTTCACTTACGCCGAAACTTGCCGAATACGTTTCCGATTCGCTGAAAATCCCCGCGCAGAGAGTCAAAGTTCGTACGCCGGTAAATGTCGAAGGCATGACAGGCATACCGAAGGAACTTTGCAGACCCGACGCCGTTACGCCGCTCGGCATTTTGAAAATCGCGTCAAGTAACACGTTGCACTTTTTGACTGTCTACGTTAATGACGAAGAATACAGCCTTTTCCATTTCCGCGAATTGACTGTAAGCGACGCGCTTTTAACTGCCGGTATTCAACTTCGCAAATTAAACGGCAAGCCCGGTCTCGGCTTAATGGTTATGATAAACGGCGAAAAAAAGATTTTTCCCGGCAGTATGGGGACGCTTGCAAGGTTGACGGTGAACGGCGAACCGGCGACGCTTGAAACGCATATTAAAAATGACAGCAGAATTAAGGTTGAGCAAGGCATTGACGGACGCACGCCTAAACTTAGAGTTGCCGACGTTGTAATTGTTTCGCCTAATTTTTACGTGAAAATCAACGGCTCGGAAGAACCCGTCACGCCGAAACTTTTGGTTAATGATGAAGACAGCTTGCCCAATCGCCTTTTGCATGACGGCGACGAAATTAATACAACGACTCTGCGCACTGTAGCCGAAGTGCTTAATATCGCCGGTTATCCTGCAGAAGGTCGACAGATTCATTACACGCTGAATGAACAGAAATTTTTATATTCCTGCTCGCCGAAAATCACGCTTAACGATTTGGAAGTGCCGCTTTCAGAGCCGGTGCGTCCCAATGATCGCATTGAATACATTGATTCGCCAAGTCCGAAAGTTGCCGACATTATCAGCTACATTGGCATTAACGCCTACATAAAAATTAATTACGAAGGGCAGGAAGTCAGCATTCCTACAATGGCAAGCCTTGAATTGAAGGTGAACGGTCGTCCGGCGAATTTAAATACCATTGTTGAAGACGGCGCGGAAGTGCTTTGTAAGAAAACCTCGCGGAAATCTGTCACCGTAAGTGACGCGTTGCTTGCCGTAAAATTTAATCCTCCCAATCCAAAAAGCCGCTTGAGTTTTGAAATTAAGGTAAACGGTCATCCCGTTGACTTTACAGATTCCATAACTGAAGGCGATAAATTGGAAGTGGTACTGCGTACTCCCGACGGCAAGGAAATTTCCTCTTCAAACAGCCTTAAAGCCGCGTTGAAAGAGTTCGACGAGTTATCTTCTTCAATGCCTTCAAACAGTACGCCCATGCGCGAAATGAAGACTCAACGCAAGCTTACCATTCAAGATTTTATTCGCAACGACTAAAATTTTACATTGAAAAGGAGAATTAATTTGATTCACGTTTGCTATGGGCTTTACGACGGCAACGGGCGCTATTCAAAATTTACCGGCACGTCCATTCTGTCAATGTTTGAAAACGTCAATACCCCCCCCCGTTCGGTTACCGTACACCTTCTGCACGATAATACTTTGACAGACGACAACCGCGACAAATTTTCATACATTGCCGGTCAATACAACCAGCTGATAAAATTTTACAACGTCGAAAAAATCTGCGCGAATGAAATTCAACAATTCCAAATTCTTTTCGCTAAACACAAGCATTTTAAACGTTTTTCAGTAGGTTGTATGTTCAGGTTGTTGATGACTAAAATACTCCCCGAAAATGTGAACAAAATAATTTATCTTGATTCCAGACACGATAGTAAATTTAGATATAAGCGAACTTTGGAAAATTCCGCTGGAAGATAAAGTTTTAGCCGCTCGTCCCGAAGATGAAACCGGAAATTTCACAATAAATTTTCCACTCTGCAAAGACGGTTTTGTAAATCCTACAAATTATTTTAATTCAGGCGTCATTGTCATAAACCTTGAAAAACTGCGCGGCAATTATGAGACGCTTCAAGCGGGAATAAAATTTATAGCTGAAAATCCGCAATATGGTGATTATATGGATCAAGAAATTTTGAACTATTGTTTTTCAAAAGATATGGTGAAGTTGCCGAAAAAATTTAATCTTTTTGTGAGGTCCGAAAGAGGAAATACTGATTCTAAAATTATCTACAGCATATGTCATTATCTCGGACTCGGAGCATCTTTGAATTTGAACATGAACGACAAATTTAATCGGCTGTGGTTCAGCTATTTTGAAAAAACTACTTGGTTTAATGCAGATATTATCGCGCACTTTTACGAAGAATTTGTTAAATTCAATGTGTCTCAGAAAAATTTAGCTATTCAAATTTCGGCGCTTATGTCCGGAAAAAGCCGCGCATTTTTTACAGCTGCGCCTAATGTTGACTTTATAATAAAAGTTTTCTCTGTGCAGGAAGGCGAAGAAATAATTCCGGCAGTTAATCAAGAATCGTTAAACGTTTTGAAAGAGTCAATGAAGGCATCGGCAGGCAAGAAAGTTTACTTCATATTAATCAGCAACGACTACTATTCTTTACGCGCAGATTTGATGAAAAACGGTTTTGTAGAAGGCAGAGACTTTGTAAATGCGGTACAGTTTTTATCTGACGCGCACGGCGTACCTTTGGATACACATAATTTGCTTAAGGCTTTATGAAAATTAGATTAAACGTCGCATAGAAATTTAAACGTGAAAAAATTTTGTCGATAACATTTAGGATTCAGTTTTGCATTAAAGGCGGTGAAGTTTATGGGTGGCAGCAGAGAAGTTATTACCGGCGGAGATTTTAAAAGAATGGTATCCGGCGCGTACAGTGAATTTTTATTGGAATATGCGACGATAAATGCGCAAGAAGGCGCGGGAACGTTGCCGGGTACGCATATTTTGAGGACGATAGGTGCGGCTGTCATGCCGCTGACTGATGCAAAAGATGACAGTATAGGCGGTTTAAGCAGACGTGTTGCAACGGCGGCTGTATTCGGTGCTCGTGGAAATGCCGGCGTAGTTTTGGCGCAAATGTTTCGCGGCATTGCGACGGGATTAATCGGCAAGTACGACGCTACCGGCTCGGAATTTGGCAAGGCGTTTCAATACGGTATTTTGTACGCACAGAGAGTAATGCCGGAAAAGCCGGAAACTCCCTTCATATACGTTGCAAAGGCGGTGGCTAAGGGCGCTTATCGCGCAGTTCGTGACGGTATGCCCATTGCCGAAATTTTAGAAAAGGCGATAAAGACGGGAGAAGACGCCGTAGAACAGTCGGGACATAATGACGCGGGCGCTCATATAATGTTCAGCTTTTTGAAAGGTTGTTTGAAAGGGCTTGACGGTAATTTTGTATCGCCTGCAGTCAGTTTGTCACTCGGTTTAGGTACTCATAAAAATATGCCGGATCCGCGAAATGACAGAGTGCGTCCCTACTGCATACGTCTTCGCGTGAAAAATTCAAAGGCTAATGTTTCGGAATTGGAACAGCAGATGCGCGATTTAAGCAGTTTTTCAATCGTAGAAAGAGCAGGCGGCATGATTGATATTCACCTGCATACAGATCACGTGGGAAAGGCGCTTGATCAGGCGTTGGGCTGGGGACCTTTACGCGACGTGAAAATTACAAATATGAGTGAAAGTCACGTCCTGCCTGCGCATGATGCATTGATGACGGTTGCGGCGCTTGCAGTAGCAAAAAATTCTGATGAGGCGCAGAAGTTACAAAATGCCGGTGCGTCAATTTTAGTGTCGGGCAGTGCTGATTCTTCGCCTTCAGTATCAGAAATTGTCGGCGCGGCACATTCCGATTTGGCGTCAAGTTACGTCTTGGTATCTTCAAGCGCCGATTACAAATTGGTCTTTCAACAGGCGAAAAGACTTTTGGGTAACCGCGTCGAATTGGTTTTGACTGAATCATTTGAAGATGCCATAGCAGCGTTAAAAAAGTTTTCATCGGGTTTTTCTGCCGCTGAAAATGCAAAAAATATGCGTAATTAATCTTTAGTAAAAAACTTCTTAATAAAAACTTCTTAATAAAAACTTCTTAATAAAAACTTCTTAATAAAAAAGGCGCGGCTGTCCTTGAGCTGCGTGCGTAAACGCCGGAATTATCGTAACCTTGTGCGTTCGTAAAGCCGGAATCATTACCACGTAAGCGAACTTCAGCCGCGCCATGTTTTCTTTTTGTTACTTTTTCTTTACGCTAAAGAAAAAGTAAATTAATACGCCAAAAGAAAGTAGATTTAATTTTCATTTTATCTTGAAGTTTAAGATTGACTTTGATTTTGAATATTCTTAAGCTCAACGGTAACATTAACTTCACTTACAGAAGTTTTAATATGTTCAGGAACTTCAAGAGTCAAATTACTTTTATAAAGCGTTTTATCTGCAGGCGGTGTAATTGCAAGTGTCTTTACAGAGCTAATAGAATCTACAATTTCTTTCAACCCTTCAATTTCGACATTTTCAGGACGTAGTGTAATTTTAGAAATTTCTTTGCCGTTAGGTGCAGTAATATTGGCAACAATCGGCACGGTTTTTTTTGCGCCTTCTTCAATGTCAATAAAAGCTTTTATTGTATTTGGTATAACGCGTACCATAGGAACTTCGCGTCCATTTTCATCAAGCGCACTTAAAGGCACGTCCATTTCAAAATCGTTACCTTCACCGACAATTACAACGTAGCCTACAACTTTTCGGACAGTCTCTACCATATTTTTAGGCCCCACAACCGTGACATCTTTCAACGAGTCTATAGTTTTTATAACGGTATTGGGTTTAGATGAACCGTTTACTATAAGTTGTAATTCCATTACACTTTCAATTATCGGCTCAATTTTTACATGAACAGTTTTAGGCGAAATTTCATTTAACTCAAAACCTTTTGGATATGACGCCTCGATAGGCAAATCGTATTCTCCTTCGCCGTAATCAGAAATATCAATGTACGCGTGAATGTCACTTTCATTGTAGTCGATAAAGTACGAACGCGGCGCGCTAAGTTTTACTTTAGCGTCCTGCTCTTCATAAAATGCTTTATACTCTGAAGGTGCGTTTCTTATGCGAACTTTTACATGGTAGCTGTCTTCAATTACGGGATTTTGTGAGCCCATTACGTAGACCCAAAGCGCCATTGACAGAATCAACGCAACTATTTTTTTTAGCTTATTTCTACTCAAAGCGACCTTTACTTGCTCAATCATTATCTTTGGCACAATCCCCTTTCAAAAGACAGCACATAACTTACTATTCACTATTCACTACTTACTAATTCAAACTATAAATCTTTGTTCGTTGGTAAACCAGCCTACAACTTCCTGAACACTGCCGCGAAGACAAAACAAAATGATTCTGTCACCGTCCAAAAGGATTGTATGACCATTTGGAATGGCGGCTTTACCTTTTCGCACATACGCGCAGACAAGACAGGATTTAGGTAATCTCACGTCCATTAACTTTTTGCCTTCTGCCTTTGTACCTTTTTGAACAATGACTTCAACAGCCTCAGCCTTAGCGCCTTCCAGAATTGATACACGAGTTACGCCGCCGCGCCGTACAAATGCCAATACTTCACTTGCAGATAAAAGACGCGCAGATATTACCACGTCAACGCCGACTTTTTCAATAAGATCAACATATTCAGTGCGATAAACGCGGACAACGGTCTTTTTGGCGCCCATATGCTTGGCTAAAAGCGCCATCATCAAATTTAGTCTGTCATCTTCCGTAAGACAAACAATAACGTCGGCAGAGGCAATACCTTCCTCCGCCAACAAGTCAACATTTGTACCGTCGCCGTAAATAGCAATGCTGTCACCTTTTAAAATCGCCGCCATTTGTTCACAGCGTTCATAATCTTTTTCAATGACTTTAACAGAAACACCGGCGTCCATAAGCTGTAACACCAATGCCCGCGCAATTCTGCCGGCTCCGATTATCAAAACTTTTTCCAATCTGCGCGAATCTTGCTGAACAAAATTTGAACTGAATTTTTGGATAGCGTTGGGGAAACCGATAAAGTAGGCGTTATCATGAACTTGTAATGAATCGTCGCCGTGCGGGATTATCATACGGTGATCCCTGTGAATCAAACCTGCCAATACGCCTTCGGGTAATTTTAAATTTTTCAGCGGAATATTGGCAACCTTGCTGTGACCGGTGACTTTCGCTTCAAATAATCTGATTTTACCGTCTGCAAAATCGTCAACGTTCAACGCGGCAGGAGTCATTAAAATGCGGTAAATTTCATTGGCGGCGATAAGTTCGGGATTAAGCAGTAAATCAATATCAAAATTTTTTTTGACGTATTCGCGCGCCTCGCCCAAAAATTGAATGTCGCGTATGCGTGCGATAGTGTGGTTGATGCCGTGCTTTTTAGCAAGTATGCAGGCAACCATATTCACTTCGTCGGTTGAGGTTACGGCGATAAAAACTTCTGCGCGGTTAATATCGGGATCCTCAAGCGTAGTAGGATTGGTGCCGCTTTTATTAATCGTCATAACGTCAAGCGTTTCTTTAACGGCGGTAAGTTGACTTTCGTCCTTGTCAACCACTACAACTTCAATGCCTTCACTGCTTAAAAGTTCGGCAATGGTGTAGCCGAGTTTACCGGCGCCGACAATTACAACACGCATATTTTCACCGCCTTTTTACCATTTACCGGATATCAGGTGATAGGTGTTAGGTGTTAGGTGTTAGGTGTTAGGAAAACTGATCCCTGATCCCTGTTCCCTAATCCCTAAAAAAGTATACTTGCTGAATAATTCAAAGTCAAGTTTATCATCTGCCGATAAAGACTTGCAATTTATCAATCGGTGAAATAGAATAATGCCCGACTTCAAGTCAAAAAATATTTTGGAGGATATAACATGACTTTTGAAAGAGACAACGCTGTTTTCGCGGCAATAGAAAATGAACTTAACCGCCAGCGCACTAAGTTAGAGCTTATTGCGTCAGAAAATATTGTAAGCCGCCAAGTTATGGAGGCGCAAGGCAGCGTTTTAACTAACAAGTACGCTGAAGGTTACCCCGGCAAGCGTTACTACGGCGGCTGTGAATTTGTAGACGTTGTAGAGCAACTTGCGATAGATCGCGCGAAAAAACTTTTCAACTGCGAATACGCCAATGTTCAGCCGCATTCCGGAGCACAGGCGAATATGGCGGTATTCTTTGCACTGTTGACGCCCGGCGATACTGTTATGGGCATGAACTTAACCGACGGCGGTCACTTGACGCATGGCAGTCCCGTAAACATGAGCGGCAAATATTTTAAAATTGTTCCCTACGGCGTAAGCCGCGAAACTGAAACAATTGACTACGACGCATTGGAAAAAACCGCGCTTGAGTGTAAGCCGAAATTAATTGTAGCCGGTGCCTCCGCCTATTCGCGCACGCTTGACTTTGAACGCTTTGCCGATATCTGCAAAAAAGCCGGCGCTTACCTCCTTGTCGACATGGCGCATATTGCAGGGCTTGTAGCGGCAGGTTTACACCCCGATCCCATTCCCTACGCCGACGTTGTCACTACTACGACGCATAAAACTTTACGTGGACCTCGCGGCGGTATGATTCTTTGCAAAGACGCTGAATTTGGCAAGCAGTTTAATAAAGCTATCTTTCCAGGCATTCAAGGCGGACCTTTAATGCACGTAATAGCCGCAAAAGCCGTAGCACTCGGTGAAGCCCTTCAACCTGCTTTTAAAGAATACGCCGCGCAGATTATCAAAAATGCTAAAGTGCTTGCCGACAAATTGACGGCGGACGGTTTCAGAATTGTTTCCGGCGGTACGGATAATCATTTAATGCTGGTTGACTTGACGAATAAAAATATCACCGGCAAGGAAGCGCAAAACGTTTTGGACGAAGTTAATATCACTGCGAATAAAAATACAATCCCGTTTGAGCCGCGCAGTCCCTTTGTTACAAGCGGTCTTCGTCTCGGCAGTCCCGCTCTTACCACGCGTGGATTTAAGGAAGACGATATGGCTGAAGTTGCCGATATTATCGCGTTGGTATTGGATAATCCCGCTGATGAAGACAAAAAAAATAAGGCGCGTGAACGTGTCGCCGCCTTGTGCAAAAAATATCCGTTGTATGAATAGTAGAGGGTAGAAGGTAGAGGGTAGAAGGTAGGAAACAGAAAACCTACTCTCTACAATCTACAATCTACAATCTACTCCCTAAACTCGACAAACTCAAGGTTAAGCGCCTCTGCAACTGCCTTGTTCGTAATTTTGCCGTCAACCGTGTTAAGACCCCTTGCAAGCCCCGCATCCTCCGCGCA
>CAJOKY010000134.1 GCA_905235425.1 uncultured Selenomonadaceae bacterium | reverse complement strand
AAGCCGCCTTGCCGGTAGAAAAATTTCTGTAAATGCACTTGATACCGTAGGCAAAGCCGCCTGCAATGCATACGCCTAAAATTATCGTTGCAACCATTTTAAACACCTCGTTTAGGGATTAGTAAGTAGTGAGTAGTGAGTTAGTGAGTAGTAAGTAGTCTAACAGCTAACAGCTAATCGCTAACAGCTAACAGCTATTTTTATTCAAAGCCGAGTAACTTGCCGCCTTGATATACGATAAGCGACGCAAACCACGCAACCGCGCAGGTGTAGACAAACGCAAATGCCATCCACTTCCAACTGCCGGTCTCCTTCTTAATCGTACCGAGCGCCGTCACGCAGGGAGAATAAAGTTGCGTGAATACGATAAACGCCAACGCCGCCAAAGGTGTAAACGCCGTACCCATATCCGTAGCCAACATAACTTCTGATGTTTCCGCCGCGTCTTCAGCCTCTGTAGAAATGTCTTCAGCGCCGTACAAAATGCCCAGCGTCGATACAACCGCCTCTTTAGCCATAACGCCCGTAACTACCGCCGCGCCTGCTTCCCACGTGTCAAAACCTTGCGGCGCAAAAATTACCGACGTTGCCGAGCCTATACCTGCCAAGTAGCTGTCGCTCATGTCTTCCGTCATACCGTCCGAATTAAAACTGCTTAAAAACCAAATTGCTACCGACATTGCAAAAATTATCGTGCCGGCTTTTACCAAGTAGCCTTTGCCTTTATCCCACGTTTCCAAAAGTACCGACTTCATGTCCGGCATACGGTAGGGCGGCAATTCCAGTAAAAAGCTTGACTCGTGACCTTTGAACGTCGTCAATCCCAAAACCTTCGCCATAATTATTGCAACTGCCAATCCCACAAAATACATGGCGAATACAATATTAGCCGCGTTGCCTGGAAAGAACATTGCCGCGAACAGAGCGATAATCGGCACTTTCGCGTTACAAGTCAAAAACGGCGTGATTAAAATTGAAATCATCCTGTCTTTATGTGAGTCAAGCGTCCTTGCGCCCATAATAGCCGGTACGCCGCAACCAAATCCCATAATAAGCGGCATAATGCCTTTACCACTTAAACCTGCGCGACGCATAATCGGATCCATTACGAACGCTACACGCGCCATATATCCCGTGCCGTCAAGAAAACTTAAGCAGAAAAATAACGTGAAAATTAACGGTACAAAACTTAATACACTGCCGACACCGACTATAATTCCGTCCGATACCAAAGACTGCATCCAATCGGCAACGCCTGCCGCCGCCATTGCCTCTGTTGCCGCAACTGCCACAGTCTCTTCAAAAAATTCACCCAACATATCGGCAAGCGGCTGACCGATCCAGTTAAACGCTATTTGGAAAAGCAGGTAAAACATTGCTACCAATATGACAAGTGAAGATATACCGTTGGCAAGATATTTATCAAGCGTATCACCTAAAGTTTTATTCGCCGCGTCAACTTTTACGGCATCCGCCATTACTTTATCTATAAAGTCATACCGCGCAGTTATAATTTCTTCTTCGACTTTTTCGGCAGAAAGTCCGCTCCTACACAATTCATTTACCTTGTCAATATGCGCCTGCAAAAGTTCACTCGGCTTGTAGTTGCTCATGCGGGTATTGGTGAACACGTCCAGCAATGTCCGAACGCTGGCATTATCGCGCCCTACCGTGTTGGTTACCGGCATGCCGAAAATCTTTTCCAACTTCATTTCGTCAATTTTTATACCGCGCTTTTCCGCCTCGTCCATCATATTCAAGTTGATTATAAGCGGTACACCCATTTCAAGAAGTTGCAACGTCAAGAAAAGATTTCTCGCCATATTTGACGCGTCGATAATGTCAACTACTATATCCGGCTTATTCTCCTTGAAATAATCGGTTACAACTTGTTCTTCCTGCGAACGCGCACTAAGTGAATAAGCGCCGGGCAAATCGACAATGGAAATACTTCTGCCTTTGTATTCAATGGTTGCATCTTTACGCTCAACTGTAACGCCGGCGAAATTTCCGACCTTCTGCCGCAATCCCGTCAAATGATTAAAAATACTGGACTTCCCGCAGTTAGGCTGACCTGTGAGAGTTACCGATAAAGCCGCCATTAAATCAACTCCTTTCATTATAAACTGACTTGTATCAATTTCGCATCGTCCTTGCGCAATGCCAAATTATACGCACGCAAACGAATAGCGATAGGGTCTCCCAAAGGCGCTGACTGTAAAATTTCTGCCTTCGTGTTGGGAATTAACCCCATCGCCATAAGTCTTGTTTTCATTGGTGATTCTTCAACTGATTCAATACGTACCGTCATACCGACTTTTGCATCTGCCAAAGTCATTTATAATGCCTCCTTCTTGAAAACTTTTTTCTTTTGATAATTTTATTACTTAAAAATAATTCTGTCAAATGTTTTTTTCCTGAAACATCACCGCCATTGCAAAGAATCATTGATAATTAAAGCGTACAAATAAACTTTCGGCACGTGTTGAAAATCAGTATATGATTTGATAAAATTTTTCAGTTTTATTCAATACTGACTAAGAAATTTTTATTTTGAAGGGGTAAAAATTTTTATGAAAAATTTGGTAATGGGTACTGCCGCGAATTATGATTGGTACACTGTTGAGCCGTTCATTCGTTCCTGCAAAAAGCACTGCGAAAATACAGACATAGTTTTATTTATCGATAATATTTCAAATTTTACGCGTAACGCATTAATCGGCGAAGGTGTCTTATTGGTACAGATACCCGCCGAGCTGAAAAATTTTAATATAGTAAATTCTCGTTGGATAATGTACAAAATATTTTTGGAAAGGTACGGCGGAAATTACAGGCAGATATTTTTGACGGACGTGCGCGACGTAATTTTTCAAGGAAATTTATTTACAAAGTTAGCTGAAATTCCAAATTATCTTTTTTGCGCGACGGAGCAGGAAAATATTAAAAATGAAAAGGAAACTCTAACCTATGATTGTATGGCACATTTATTTGGCAGTGACGTAGCCGAAAAATTAGGCGACAAAAAAATAATCTGCGCGGGAACCATTGCAGGTACGCTAAACGAAGTTAAAATTTTAGCTGACAAAATGGCTGTCATTGCAAAGCCCAATTCTCAGTTAGGCGATGATCAAGCGACTTTAAATTATCTTGTATATGAAAATCAGCTTGACATTGAGAACTTTATTGAAAGCGATTGTGAAAGCGGCTTTATTTTAACGTCGGGACTGTTTCACGCGGTTAATCCTATACAAATTCAAAACAATAAAATTCTGCGTGGAGATAGCGGCGCTCCGGCGGTAGTTCACCAATATGACAGATACCCTGTTTTTGTGGAGCTTGTAGATAAAATTTATCGTGACAAAGATTTTAAGCCGAATGATGCTTGCACTGATACGCGCAGTATTTTTGAACAGCTTACCTTCGCACTTCATGCCGACAAGCTTGACGACGCGCACAAACTTTTTACGCGATATCTTTTCGGCAATGACTTAAACGGTTACGGCAATGATCTTGTAAAAATTTTTGAAATGGTTTTGTCAAAAAATTCAACGCTTGCCGCCGAACTTTTGTCAGTATCAATTCAAGGTACGTTGCCTTCTGCCGTAGCGGGATTGGAGATTCAGCAGGTTATGAAAATTTGTTCGCTTGCAGACCAATTGTTAAAGTCAGGACGCCTTGTCATTCCGCAATTTAAAAATTCCGTGAAGGATATGTTATTTTTCGTTGCACAGCGTTTGTACGATACAAGTCAGTTTGAACAGTGCGTAAATTATTTGAACTTCATAACGGCGCTTAATGTACCGCTTGACGCGAATTTTTATTTGTTGCAGGCTAAAGTTTATCGTGAGACAGGCAGAAAGGCGGAGGCATTGGCGGCGTATTCAAAGGCGCTGAATTTTTAGAGGCTGTTGGTAAATTTCAACCGAATAAAAATTTTTAGTTTAACTTAAGTGTAACTGCTTTCTTTTGGCGCAAAATTTTGGCGTTATCGTACGCAGCTCAAGGTATATCCGCGCCGTCTTTTTGAATTTAAAAATACGTTTTAGTAGAGAGAGGGATTTTGTGAAACCTATTGTAGCAATAGTCGGGCGACCGAACGTCGGCAAATCTACGCTTTTCAATCAGATTGGAAAAAAGCGTATGTCGATAGTTGACGATATGCCGGGCGTTACGCGCGACAGAATTTATATGGACGCGGTATGGCTTGATCATGAATTTACGCTGATTGATACAGGCGGCATTGAAATTTTGTCGAAGGATAAAATTTTAAATGACATACGCGCCCAAGCCGATATCGCGATTGAAGAGGCGGACGTTATTGTTTTTGTAGTTGACGGTCGCGCAGGTATAACCGCGTCGGACGAAGAAATTGCAAAGATTCTGCGCGGCACTAAAAAGCCGGTAATTGTTGCCGTGAACAAAATTGACAGCATTCAGTTGGACGTGAACACTTACGAATTTTATAACTTAGGTATCGGCACGCCTATTGGCATTTCTGCCAGCAACGCACTGAATTTAGGTGATTTACTTGACGCCGTGACTGAACATTTTCCTAAATTTGAAAAAGACGTACACGAAGATGACGAAATAAGAATTGCGGTTATCGGACGCCCCAACGTCGGCAAGTCGTCACTTGTCAACGCGCTTTTAGGCGAAGACCGCGTTATAGTCAGCGACATACCGGGTACGACGCGCGACGCGATTGATACGCATTTTTTCAAGGACGATATAAAATTTACGCTGATTGATACGGCGGGAATGCGGCGTAAAGCTAAAATCGACGCGCCGGTTGAACGTTACAGCGTTATGAGGTCTTTACGCGCCATTGATCGCGCAGATGTTGTTTTAATGCTTATTGAAGCGCCGGTAGGAGTTACGGAGCAGGATAAAAAAATTGCCGGCTATGCGCATGAATCCGGTAAAGGTTGCGTTATCGTCGTCAACAAGTGGGATATTTTTCCAAATAAGCATGACAGATCGACTAATCGGTTTACAGATGATTTACGCAAGGATTTAGGTTTTCTGCAATATGCGCCGGTACTTTATGCCAGCGCCTTGACAGGACAGCGCGTCAATCGTGTTACGGAATTGGTAAAATTTGTAGCAGAGCAACAGTCAATGCGCATACAGACAAGCGTGTTAAATGAATTGATTCGCGACGCCGTAGCTGTCAACCCGCCGCCTACGAAGAAGGGCAAGCAGTTAAAAATTTTGTTCGTGACACAAGCTGATATTTGTCCGCCGCGTTTTGTACTTTTTGTAAACGATCCTGAGCTTGTGCATTTTTCGTACTTGAGATTTTTAGAAAATCGCTTGCGTGAAAGTTACGGCTTTGAAGGTACGCCGCTTAAGTTTGTTATTCGCAAGCGCAATGAAGAAGAGGAATTAGGAATTAGGAATTAAGAATTAAGAAGGTAGGAGGTAGAGGGTAGAGGGTAGAGGGTAGAAAGTAGGAACGACAACCTACTCTCTACTCCCTACAATCTACTCTCTACAATCTGCTCTCTACAATCTACTCCCTGCTCCCTAATCCCTGTTTAGTAAGTAGTGAGTAGTAAGTAGTGAATAGTGAGTAGTATCTAATCCCTGCTCCCTAATCCCTATTGAATAAAGGAGGCGTAAGATTAGGGGGATGGCTTAGGAATTTTTATACATAAAACCTAATCCCTAATCCCTGCTCCCTAATCCCTAAACATGACGGCTGGGCTTTTAATTTTCAGCTACCTTTTGGGTTCAATACCGAACGGCTTAATTTTCGGCAAGCTGTTTTGGCATAAAGATTTACGGCAATTCGGCAGTAAAAATATCGGTGCAACAAATGCATGGCGCGTACTCGGCGCGAAGGCAGGTATTTTAATTTTTCTGCTGGATTTTTTGAAAGGCGCTATCTGCGTAAAGCTGGCGAAATATTTTGTTGGCGACGAAACAATTATGGTATTGGCGGGACTTTTGGCGATACTCGGTCATACATTCAGCATATTTTTAAAACTGCGCGGCGGCAAGGGCGTAGCTACGGGCTTAGGCGTCATTACGGTTATGATGCCGCAGGTTACGGCGATAGTCTTTGCAACGTGGCTTGTAATTTTTTTAGTGACACGCTATGTATCACTTGCCTCAATCATTGCGGCGGCACTCACTCCGATTATGGCGTATTTCTTCGACGCACCTATTGAGTTTATAATTTTCGGTATGGCGACGGCGTTTTTCATAATCATTCGGCATCGTGAAAATATTTCGCGACTTCTGCGCGGCAAAGAAAATAGGTTTTAGGGGGTAGAAAGTAGAGGGTAGGAGGTAGATAGTAGGGGTTAGGAGGTAGAGGGTAGGTTTCCTACAATCTACTCTCTACTCTCTACAATCTACTCTCTACCCTCTAAGATTAAAAATATTGCTAAAAAAACTTTTTTCAACTATAATGACAAAATTAAAATATAGAAGGGTCGGTAGGCGCATATGCCAATAGAACCGTTAATGGAAGAGAATAACGCAGATATAAAAGGCGCC
>CAJOKY010000133.1 GCA_905235425.1 uncultured Selenomonadaceae bacterium | reverse complement strand
ATAGAAAGGCATTCTTTCAAGCGTTGCCTTAGAAATTTTTTTGTTCATTTTACTTTATGGTCTCAAGTAGCGCCTTGCAACCGCGCTCAATATCTGAAAAAGTTTCCGCAAAACCGTTTTTGTCCCAAGGGATATCTTTGTCTTCGCCGCAAAAATATAAAAGCAATTTAATTTTACCTTCAGAATCGCCGCCGCAAATAGCTTTAACCTGCGCGATATTGCCTTTGTCCATACAAACTATGTAGTCAAATTTTGCGTAATCGTCAGCCGTAATTTGGCGTGCGGTATGCTTAGTGTATGGGATATTTTCTTCGCGCAGTTTGGCGGCAATACCTTCGTGTAAATCTCCGCCGTCAGTAGGCTTTGACGCGGCAGAGGCGATTAAAAATTTTTCATCAAGATTTTTGACAAGATTTTTCATAAAAAATTCTGCCATAGGTGAACGCCCTGTATTTCCACTGCAGACAAATAAAATTTTTTTCATAAAAGCCTCACTAAAATTTTTAAGCTAAGTACCAAAATTTTAAACCGATTAACGCTTTTTGCGTGAACCGATTTCGTCCTGCATGCCGTCGGAGAAAGTACGCGATCTGCCGCGTTCTTCCTTGACTTTCTTGCCGTAAAACATATTGACCATATCTTCGTCGGACATTGACGCTGAACGGCTTGTAATAGGTTTTTGCTTAGCGTAGTTTAAATTCTTGACGTTTTTAACGTCTCTCTTCATAAGCGCAAAACATTCAGGGCAATATGTGCCGAAAGTGATCAGTTTTCCGCAACTGCCGCAGGGATAGCCGAAATCTTTATTTAGGTTGAGTCCGGCGAAACGTCCTTCATGCGCCATATTCAAAAGAGTTTTCGTAGAAAGTTGCGTCGTTCTGGAAACTTCCAAAATTGAAACACCGGGATTTTCGCGCAGATAATCCAAAACTTCCTCTTCCTTGCTGCTTTTACTGTTTCTGCAACGCCAGCAAAAATCTTCGTCGGCTTGCGGCATAAACGGTGAGCCACAACCTTTGCACATCTTCATACTTACTTCCATAACTTGCTGATAACCTCCTGTTTCATTGAGTTACTTTGAACGAGTGATATTTTTCATGCCAACGCGAAACATACGCTTATCGCGCTGTTCCTTATCAAATTCACGTTGCGCCATTGCGTCCAATCGCTTTACCGTCGGCATATCTTCTTTGAATCTTATTTGCATTGCTTCAGCAACTTTTTTTGTTTCTTGCCTTAAGCGCGTAAGACAACTTGTACAGTAAGTGCCGGTTTTTATGGGAGTGCCGCAACTTGCACAAGGGTAGGTAAAATTTTCGCCCATAGGCATATCGGCAAAGACACCTTCACGTGCCATGCGCTGAATTAATTTTTTTGAAATGCCCGTCGCTTCCGAAACGTCATTCATTGAAACGCCGCGATGTTCCTTGACGTAATCTTTTACAATTTCTTCAAGTTCATAAAATTTTGCTTTACAACCGGAGCAAAGTTCCTCGCGCTCCTGCGATAAAAAAACTCTTCCGCATTGAATACAATTTCTCATTTTCATTTTAGGAATTGTCGCCATAAATTTCACCTCCCCAAATTTTTAAAACCGCATAGAATTTTACGGCAAAATAATTATAGCATATCATCAAAAACTTTTTTCATTAAAATTAATTATTTTTCGAGATATCGTCCAAAAATTTCAACGCCGCATTTAATCTGTCAATTGAAATTTCTTTACCGAGCAGGTACAAAATTTCTATCACGCCGCCCGGCGTAACCTTTTGACCCGATAACGCAATTCTAAGCGCCCACATTACCGTGCCGGTTTTTAAGCCCGTTTCCTCTACGAAGGCGATAACTTTTTCGTGTAACGCGTCAACCGTCCAATCCGTAACGTCAGCCAAAACTTTTACGGCGGAATTTAAAATCTGCGCGGAAATTTCCGGCGTAACTTTATTACGCTTGTTGGTGAAAAGTTCGGCGTCAAGCGGCGGCATTGTCTGTAAAAATTTAATCTGCGCGGAAATTTCACTAAGTTTTGAAATACGCGGCTTTAACAAACTGCCGAGATAAACTTTTTTTGACGCAAGATTTTCATCAAGTTCACCAAAAAATTTATCGGCATATTTAGCAAAATCTTCATCAGACATAGCCTTAAAATATTCGCCGCTCATCCAATCCAGCTTGTTGTAGTCAAAAACCGCAGGAGACTTGCTTAAGCCGTCAAGACTAAATTTTTCTATCAGCTCGTCCATAGAAAAAATTTCTTGATTGGATTTCGGACTCCAGCCCAAAAGTGCCACGTAGTTTGTGATAACTTCCGGCAAATATCCTGTTTCGATTAAATCATTAAAACTTGTAGCACCGTGACGCTTGCTAAGTTTTGAAACAGTGCCGTCCTCACTTTTGCCCATAACCGGCGCAAGGTGTATGAAAGTTGGAATTTCCCAGCCGAAATATTCGTAAAGCAACACGTGTTTAGGTGTCGACGTGATAAATTCCGTGCCGCGAATTATATGCGTAACTCCCATTAAATGATCGTCGATAACATTTGCGAAATTGTACGTCGGCATACCGTCGCGCTTTAAAAGCACTTGATCTTCCAATTCCGAATTGGCAATGGTAATGTTACCGTGCAACACGTCATAGAAAGTTGTTTCGCCGGTAAGCGGCATTTTTTGACGAATGACATAGGGTCTGCGTGTTACCAAATTGGCTTCAATTTCTTCACGGTCAAGGTCTCTGCAATGCCGATTGTAGCCGCCGAATTTCTTATCGTCTTTATCGTCATCATTTGCATCATCGCAAAAGCAACGGTAGGCGTAACCAAGTTCGATAAGCTGTTCAGCGTACTTTTTATAAATTTCCATTCGCTCACTTTGAACGTAAGGACCGAAGTTGCCGCCTTGATGCGGTCCCTCGTCGGGAATAATTTTTGCCGCCGCCAAAGTTTTTTCTATAAATTCCACAGCGTCGGCAACGTAGCGCGCGCGGTCTGTGTCTTCAATGCGTAAAATAAAATCGCCGTTTTGAGATTTTGCAAACAAGTATGCATAAAGAGCGGTGCGCAAATTTCCAATGTGCATGTAGCCGGTGGGGCTCGGCGCAAAACGTGTACGAACTTTGTTCAAATAGCAACAATCCTTTCGATGTTAGCTGTTAGCTTTTAGCTATTAGCTGTTAGCTGTTAGGGCGTGTTGATTAATTCAAAATTAGAGTAAATAATTTTTTAATCAACTTTCTTTTGGCGCAAGGACGCCGGAAATGCCGCGCTTCTGATTTTAATTTACTTTATTCAACACGACCTAGTAAAATACCGGCTAATAGCTAATTAATAATATCACTAAATGCCGCAAGCTACAAATTAAATTCCGCCAAAAATAAATCTTTAAATCTGAAAAGCAGACACCCGCCGATTATCAGCGTCGCAAAAAAATATTCCTGCCATGAGCCGACTTTAAAAAGTTTTATCCCGTGTTTTCTGCGCGGCGAGAATACCGGAACTTTGCCGCAGATGCCGTCTTCGATTATGTGAAGTAAAGCGCCGAAAAGTGCGTAGGTGACAAGATTTAAAATTAATTCCAAGTGCGGATTTTGAAAGTAATTTATTGCAAACTGCGCCAATAAAATTAAAGCAATGTATAGCGGCGGGTAATGCGACCACGTACGATGATTTTTTCGCCATTTCCAATACGCGCGGCTTTCTTTCGGCGGCGAGCCTTCCACTCTGTCAGGCAGTACCGCGCCGACAATGCTTGACGCCACAAAAAGCGCGTCGTCTGTTGCCGCGTATACTATAAAGCCCGTTACAATTTGATGATTTATCCACTTCATTTTAGATTTTAGCCGTTAGGATTTTTACAAGCCTTCTCCTCAATTTTCTTTTTTTATCATTTTAACAGATATTTTTCTTTCGTCAAAACTCTAATCGCTTACAGTGTAGCTTTCACGCTAATTTGTCCCTGCCGCCGAACTGAAGGAGATGTACAATTTTATCGCCGTACCGAATAAACCGGTAAATGTCATGGTACGTTAATTGACTTTGTAAATGAAATTTCCGTTATCCTCATAAATTTTTCTGATGCTTACGGATGGCAAAGAAAATTTTTCCAAATCGGCGTTTTGCGAAAAAATATGCGTGACGTTGAGTTTTAGTAAATCATTTGGATTTAAACTAATTTCAAAAACGTCTACGTTGACAAGAGAAAAAGTTGTGGGCGCGTCAGTGAGTTTTGCAAAAATATGTGCATAACGATTATAGATTTTAAAATTTTCGCCGTCGGGATCTAATTTGCTCCAATTTTCAAAGGCAGGGTAAATGTTACAGCAATTGATTGAGGGTGCGCCGTACATTATCGCAAAACTTATCGGCGCGTCAACGGAAAGCCATTTAGAATTTTCTTGACACGCAATTTCAGCAATTTTTTTACCTACAGGCATTTCCAAAATAGTATCTACGCCTTTTGCAACAGGATTTACCGTCGCGCCTATCGTCAGCATCATTACGATTAAAATTACCGTCCGAATTTTTGTTAAGGGTGTTAAAAGTAAAAATACGCTTACCGACGTGAAAGCAAATATACCTACGGCTTCATCAAAATTAATCCATGCCGGAACAATTAATGAAATTACTAAAATTGTTATCAAAGAAATTATCGCCGCTACAAATAATTTTAAAAATACCTTATTGCGAATATCTATCAAAGTTAAGCCACGAAACATTAAAATCATTTGTGCAAAATCTATCGCCGGTCTTACGCGTTCCGGTATAGTTTGACCCATTAACGTGAACTTCGCCAATATTTCAGGCATTTGAAACCAAGTCCAAAGAGAAAGTAAAATTATTATTACTGTAAGTGTACACATTAAAAAATCTATTCGTTTTAATTTGAAATTCACGTAAAAAAAAATTATCAATCCCAAAGGTGCCATACTGAAAAAAGTTGCCCTTCCACAAGCATTCAATTCGTCGGTGAAAGGTGAAAAAATGGTAGCTGGGTAAATCAACCACACTAACGGCGAGTATTTTCCGCCCAAATTTAAACGTTGTCCGGGATATTCCGTTGCCATTGCAGTCGCTATCATGTCTTGCGAAACGTACAGCGCGTGAGCTATCGGGGCAAGCATTATTAAAAATCCCAACAGCCAAAATATTTTATCACGCCATAAAATTTTTATCGACTTTGAATTTTCCAACGACACCGCGATTAGCAAAAATAAAAATACGTAGCCGAAGGAGACTTGCCACGCGGGATAAATGCCGAAGATAAAAATTCCCGCGCACCATAAAAATAAAATTGCATATAAAAATCTTGAAAATTTATTTTCGTTTTCAAGGTAAATTTTCCAACACAGGGCGACACCTTGCCCTGCCGCCAAAATTTCTGCGATACTGTTTACTGACCACCACCATTGAGCGAGCGGCGAAAATGTCACCATTACCGCGTAAATTAAACTCAATTTTTTATCGACGCGCAAAACTTTTTCCGCGAATTTAAAAGATACAATGAATAGCGCGATTAATCGCCCCATCCAAAAAAATGCGAGTGCCGAGCCTTGATCCAGAAAAAGATAGCCAATCTGCGCGGGACGATAAATAAGCGCCGGATGCCATACTGCTTGCCCGTAAACAATAAACATATTCGTAGGCACTGCGCGGACAATATCGCTTATCATTGAAAAATTCGTGAAGTATTGCGAAAATGCAAATGGCGTAAAGACATTGTATTCGTCGGAACGAATGAAACGCCAATGACCAAAAATTTCTCCGTTAAGTTCAGGATGGTTGAGAATATCAGCGTAAATATTAATAGATGAACCGTGAATTTCAAATACTACGCAAAGAATAAAAAATATCGCGCCAATAATGAAAGGATTGGCAAAAAAATTTTTAGACAAACTACACACTCCTTCACGATTTTTCCTTAACCTTGAAAAAATTTATCAGCGATTCAGCGGCAGTGCGATTCATACCGGGTACAGTTAAAAGCTCGTCAAGCGACGCGGCTTTAATTTTATCAATCGTGCCGAATTTTTTAAAAAGCTCCTCACGCCGCTTTTTGCCGATACCCGCGACGTTATCAAGCTCCGATTTCAAATTACGCGCACTTCGTAATTTTCGGTGATACGTTATGGCAAATCGATGCGCCTCGTCACGTATTCTCTGCATAAGGTACAGCGCTTGACTTTCACGCGGCAATTCAATAGGTTCACTTTCGCCCTCGACAAAAATTAATTCAAATTCTTTCGCCAAACCGACAACAGGTACGTCGTGACCAAAACTGCGTATAATTTCAAGCGCTGAATTAAGTTGCCCAATGCCGCCGTCAATTACAATCAAGTCCGGTAAGTCTTCCGCCGTCAATTTGCCGTAGCGTCTGCCGGTGACTTCGCGCATTGACATAAAATCATCGGGCTTGCCTTCCGTCGAACGAATTTTGTATCGGCGGTAATTTTTTTTTGCTGGGCTCGCCATTTTCAAATACTACCATTGACGCGACGGTTTCAGCGCCTTGAAAGTGGGAAAT
>CAJOKY010000132.1 GCA_905235425.1 uncultured Selenomonadaceae bacterium | reverse complement strand
TATTATTTCTATGAAGGCATATTGGACAGTGACTTTTTGGCTACGATGCGAACGCGCGCAGATTCGTACGTGATATTTGCGGAGAGCTGCGCGGTAGGCGAAGAGTTTTTGAGAAAATATAAAATTGAGTTTAGGAAAATTCCGCGTGACATTATAAAAATTTGGAGTGAGGAATTTGACGGCACGTATACAAATTTTGGTTGAAGACAAAAGTTTTAATCCCGAACTTGAATGCGAACACGGGCTTTCAATGTTGGTAGAAGGCGAAGGGATAAATTTTATATTTGACTGCGGACAGACCGGCATGGCGTGGCGAAATGCGGAAAAGTTGGGAGTAGACTTGAGTAAGATAAAAAAGGCGGTAATAAGTCACGCGCATTACGATCACGGCGGCGGTTTCAAGGAACTTTTGAAGTACGCGAGGATTAAGACGCTGTACACGGGCGAAAATTTTTTCAACAAGAAATTTTCATGGGACGGGACGAAGTACGTATTCAAAGGCGTAAAACTTATTACGCAGGATTTAGAGCGCTTTCACATAACACATAAGATCTGCGGCGAAATGTTACAGCTTGATGAAAAAATATTTTTAGTCGGCAAATTTAATCGCACGTACGAATTTGAAACGGTGTCTGATGAATTTTTCATAGGTATGGCGAAAAAGAAATTGCCTGATGATTTTGGCGACGAAATTTGCATGGCAATACGCGGCGACGACGGCTTAAGCGTTGTAGCGGCTTGTTCGCACGTCGGCATAGTGAATATAGTCTCTACCGTTGCAGAGCGCTTTAATGAGCCTGTCACGCGGCTTGTAGGCGGCGTACACCTGCGCAATGCCGATGATGAATTGATTGATAAAACGATAAACGCGTTGAAAAATTTGGGCGTACGCGATTTTAAACTTTGTCACTGCTCCGGCGAAAAAATCTGTGATAAAGTAAATTCAGAAACGATTAGCACGGGAAGTGTGATTGAAATATGACGGAAAAAATCACGTTGGCGCACGGTGCAGGCGGAAAAATCAGCGCTGATTTACTGCATGAAGTCATCTTGCCGAATTTTGACAATGAGATTTTAAATGAACTGCATGACGGCGCGAAAATCGGCAAGCTGGCAATGACTACTGACAGCTACGTTGTAAGACCGATATTTTTTCGCGGCGGCAATATCGGCAAGCTTAGCATCTGCGGCACGGTGAATGATTTGGCTGTAACCGGCGCGGTACCTAAATATATTTCTGTCGGCTTGATATTGGAGGAAGGCTTTGCAATTTCGGACTTGCAAAAAATTTTGGCGTCTATGAGTGAGGCGGCGAAAGAGTCCGGCGTTAAGATTGTTACCGGCGATACAAAAGTTGTCGGCAAAGGGCAGGCGGACGGCATTTTCATAAATACTGCGGGAATTGGTGCACTGATTGACGGCGTAGATATTTCTGCAAAAAAAATCTGCGCGGGAATGCAGGTTATAATTTCCGGCTATGTAGGCGACCACGCGACGACGATATTGGGCGAACGTCACGGCTTGGAGTTGCCGCCGAATATAAAATCAGATTGTGCGCCTTTGAATAAGTTGGTATGTGAAATATTGGCGGCTGAGCCGAAAATTGCAATGTTGCGAGACGTTACGCGCGGCGGTATGGCGGCGGTTTTAAATGAAATTGCTGCGGCGTCGAATTACGAAATTGTCATTGATGAAAGTAAAATTCCTGTACGTGAAGAAGTGCGCGGCGTCTGCGAAATTTTAGGTTTTGACGTTTTGGAACTTGCTAACGAAGGTAAAATTATCGCGATTGTACCTAAAAATTCTGCTGAAAAAATTCTTGACGTTATGCGCCAAAATATTTACGGCAAAGACGCGCAGATTATCGGCGAAGTTACGGCTAATCGCGTTGGCAGAGTGGGGTTGAAAACAAAAATCGGCAGTGTCCGAATTGTAGACACGCCGATAGGAAATTTAGTGCCGCGTATATGTTAGGTGCTAGGAGGTAGATTGTAGAGGGTAGAGGGTAGGTATTAACTACTCACTACTCACTACTTACTACTCACTAATCCATACCGTAACCATACCGCGCCGCTGTCAAAAGTTTTAACGCTTTCAAGTTTAATTTTAAAAGGCTCTCTATCCATAGGCAGACCGTCAATCGCGCCTTGCATACCTTTTCTGGCGTCAATGCCGAGACCGATTAAAATACTTACTTCGTCCAAAAGTCCCGCGTCAAGAAAAGCACCGTTGATATTTGGACCGCCTACCACTGCAAGCCGTTTGACGTTAAACTTTTCAAAAAGAATTTCCATAGCGCGGTGCAGATCAATAGAATTTTTGCCGCAGGTTATGTAAGAAAAATTTTTCGCGTCAAGGTAGGCAATATATTCAGTTGAAACTTTTTCACTCATTATAATAAGGTGCGGCGTATCGTAAGCGTCATTATCATTCCAAAGCAAAGTACCGTTGGTGTCGACAACAATTTCATAAGAGTCGGCATCAATTTTTTTTGCAAAGGATTCTTTACCGAGCGGCTGATAATTCTTCACTTGAAATTTGCCCGGCAGTGCCATTTCCAATTCTGCGGTAACTCTGCCGCTTAAAGTCGCGTCAACATTTAATTCATCAAGCGTCGTATAATAATCGTCGACGCCGTCAAGCTTAGCCGTCATGGCACAATCTATTCTGCCGTCAACAGAAGTCATCATATGACAGATTATGTACGGTTTATTCATCAAAATAAATTACCTCGATTAATTTTCAGTGCTTGCAGTATCTGTATTGTCTTTATCCTTTAAATATGCGTCGATAGCCTTTGCAACGCGCTTTGAATATTCAACGGCAAGTACAACATTTTTAGCGCCTATAACAACGTCGCCGGAAGCAAAGACGCCCTCGCGTGAAGTCTTGCCGTCGTCGTCGGTAACAATCAAGCCGTATTCGCTTACGTTTAAATCGTGCGTCGTGCTTACAATTTTATCTTTAGGACCTTGACTTATCGCAATAATGGTGCTGTCGGCGGGCATAAGTACAGGCTCTTCTTCGCGAACCAAATTGCCGTCGTCGTCATAAATGCGCGGTATAAAAATAGGACCTTCTTCAGTAAATTCTTTAATTCGCCATTCCCTGTTGAAGTTCAATACCGTCGACTGCGGCGTAGTCCAATTCGCGCTGACTTGCAGCAATGCGTTGACGGCGTGCATAAAGTGTAACATGTTGCGCACCCATTCTTACAACAGTTCGCGCCACGTCGATAGCGGAATTGCCTGCGCCGATAATCGCCACATTGTCGCCTAAATCATACGCCTCAGGATTGCGCAGGTAGTCAATCGCGTAATGGACATTACCTAAAGATTCGCCTTTGCAACCCGGACGACGCGGACGCCATACGCCGGTACCGATAAATACCGCGTCGTAGCCGTCATTGAAAAGATCGTCAAGGTGCAATGCTCCGCCAATCGTTGTATTTGGTCTAAAGTGTATGCCCATTTCGCGCAGTTTAGTTTGATAACGATCGAGAATTACGCGCGGCAGGCGGAATGCAGGAATACCGTAACGCATCATGCCGCCGATTTTATCCATACGTTCAAAAATTGTTATGCGGTGACCGAGCGCGGCAAGTTTTACGGCAATGGTAATACCTGCGGGACCGGAACCGATTATCGCAACGCGTTTACCGGTATCCGGCGCTTTTTCTAAAACAATTCTGTCAAAGTACGAATCCGAAATGTAATGCTCAATGTTCGGAATTTGAATTGCCGCGCCTTCCTTGCGCTTGCCTTGAATGCAGTTACCTTCGCATTGATGTTCGTGATCGCATACAAGCGAACAGACTATCGACAGAGGATTATTTTCAAAAAGCATTTTACCGGCTTCTTGTGTCTGACCGGCAAGAAACAGCCGAATCATTTCAGGCACGTTTGTTTTTATCGGACAGCCTTTTAATTGACAAAGCGGTTTTTTGCATTGCAGACAGCGTCGCGCTTCATTTATAACGTGTACAGCCATTTTTTTGCTCCTTTCGCTCTCCAAAAAAATTTTAGATAATTTTAACGAATTACTTTTTTTTCGTCAATAAAATCTCTGTATAGCTGTTAGCGATTAGCTGTTAGCGATTAGCTGTTAGCTGTTAGCTATTAGCTGTTAGCGATTAGCTTTTAACTGATCCCTGATCCCTAATCCCTGTTCCCTAATCCCTGTTCCCTAATCCCTGTTCCCTAATCCCTAATCCCTAAAATACGCATATGCGTTGTGATTGTGAATTGACTCGAAATTTTCGCACTCTACTTCAAAGCCGGAAATATTTTCTACGCCGCGCAGAGAAATTACAACGTCGCGTAAAATATCTTCCACAAATTTAGCATTTTGGTAAGCGTATTCAGTGACAAATTTTTCATCTTCGCGCTTGAGAATGGGAAAAACCTTGCTTGAACCCTGCGCCTCAATAAGACGAAAAATTTTTTCTATGCCGAAGTCTTCTGCCTTGTCAATGTCGGCAACTTCCAATTTAATTTTGCAAATCGACCGCTGGTTATGCGCACCGAAATTTGAAATTTCACGACTGCACGGACAGAGCGAAGTAAACGGCACAGTTAAGCCTAAACTTAATTGCATACGTGAATTTTCGTATAATTCACCCGCAATTTCGCAGTCAACGTCAATAAGAGACTTTCTTTCTGAAACAGGCGCGGATTGTTCGACGAAGTATTTAAATTTAATCTGAATCGTCGAACCGTCCGCGTCCAATTTTTCTTGTGCGTCACATAAAATTTTTTCTACGTCCGAAATTTTTATTGGGGTGGAAGTCCAATCGTGTAAAATTTCCATTAACCGGCTCATATGCGTGCCGCGCAGGTTTTCACTTAGTGACACGGTGAATCGAATCTGCGCGGTTACCGGCTGAACTTTGCCGCCGTCCGAAATTAAAAGCGGCAGGTGAACATTAGTTACGCCCGTCCGCTGAATTTTTATTCCTCTTGTATCAGCTTGATTTTGTACGTCAATCATTGTATCCTTCCTGAATTTTGCGAACGGCTTTGCAAGGGTTACCAAATGCCACGACGCCGGAGGGAATGTCTTTAGTTACGACACTGCCTGCGCCGATAACCGAGCCTTCACCGATGGTAACGCCGGGCAAAATCGTAACGCCGCCGCCGAGCCAAACATTATCGCTGATTGTAATAGGTTTCGCCATTTCAAAGCCGGCATTTCGCCTTTCCACGTTCAAAGGATGAATCGCCGTATAAAAGCCGCAGTTTGGACCTATGAAACATTTTTTTCCCAGCCGAATTTGTGCGCAGTCCATTAAGTAAATGTTGTGGTTTAAAAAAGTTCCCGCGCCGAGAAAAATATTATAGCCGTAGTCAACCATGAACGGCGACAAAATTTCAACGGCTGTGACATCGACGTTCGGTAAAATTTTTTGCAGGATACTTCGCCGCGCTTCAGCGTCCGCCATTTTAGTATTGTTAAACTCAAGGCAAAGGTCTTTTACAAAAATTCTTTCGCGCAAAAGTTCTTGGTCAAAATTTGCGTCGTACCATTCGCCTTTAAGCATATCAGTTTTTGCAGTCATTTTAATCACCCAGCAAAGACTTTCGCCGCATTGAAAATTTTTCCTGCTTTTATTAGGGAACAGGGAACAGGGATTAGGGAGTAGAGGGTAGAGGGTAGAGGGTAGGGGGGTTAAGATTTTTCACTACTGACTACTTACTACTTACTACTAACTAATTAGGGAGTAGAGGGTAGAGGGTAGAGGGTAGGTATTAATTACTCACTACTAACTACTCACTAACTACTACTCACTAAAAAGTAAATCTTTTTGCGAAAACTTTACAAAATATAAAAATGTTGTTATATTAGCAAAATTAATTTTCAGATATATTTTCGGCAGAAATTGAGGAGGCGCGATATGATTATAAAACCGCAACTTGAAGACGTTCACAAAATTGCCGCTGCCGGTGAATACAAAGTCGTTCCGGTAAGCTGTGAACTTTTGGCGGACGTTAAGACGCCGATTGAAGTACTTAGGATTTTAAAAAATGTTTCGGCGCATTGTTACATGCTTGAATCCGTTACTGAAAAGGAGAAGTGGGGACGCTACACTTTTTTGGGATTTAATCCAAAACTCTGCATAACGTGTACCGCAGGCAAAATGAAAATCGGCGACACGGAATTTTTCACCGATAACCCATCTCAACATATTCGTGAAGTTTTGGCGAATCATAAAAGCCCGCGTCTTGACTACCTGCCGACATTTACCGGCGGACTTGTAGGTTATTTCGCCTATGACTACATAACCTACGCCGAGCCGACACTTAAAAACGGCGTTGAAGATACGGAAAATTTTCAAGACGTAGATTTAATGCTTTTTGATAAGGTTATCGCCTTTGATAATCTGCGGCAGAAAATTATTTTAATCGTAAATATGACGCTTGATGATATTGATGAAAATTACAGCCGCGCAGTTGACGAGCTGAAAAATATGCGTGAACTGATTTTGAACGGTACGAAAAAGGTTGAGCCGGAAAGTAAATTGACAGGCGAAGTTAAGCCGCTTTTCGACAAAGAAGCGTACTGCGCGATGGTTGAGAAGGCGAAAAATTATATTCGCGAAGGCGACATTTTTCAGATTGTACTTTCCAACAGACTTTCAGCGACGTTTGAAGGCAGTCTTTTAAATACGTACCGAATTTTACGGCTTATAAATCCTTCGCCGTATATGTTTTATTTTTCCGGCACGGATATTGAGGTTGCCGGTGCAAGTCCCGAAACGTTGGTAAAACTTGAAAACGGCGTACTTCATACTTTTCCTTTAGCAGGTACAAGACCGCGCGGTAAAACGTCGGAAGAAGATTTACGCCTTGAAAAAGAATTGCTTGCCGATGAAAAGGAGCTTGCCGAACACAATATGCTTGTGGACTTAGGCAGAAATGATTTAGGCAAAATTTCAAAATTCGGTACGGTGCAGGTTGAAAAACTTCACAGCATTGAAAGATTTTCTCACGTCATGCACATTGGCTCGGTGGTACGCGGCGACATTCGCGCAGATTATGACGCGTTGTCGGCGATTGAAGCCGTACTTCCTGCCGGTACTTTGTCGGGTGCGCCGAAAATCAGAGCTTGTGAACTTATTGCGGAGCTTGAAAATAATAAACGCGGCATTTACGGCGGTGCGATAGGCTACATTGACTTCACCGGCAATATGGATACCGGCATTGCGATTAGAATTATTTACAAGAAAAACGGTAAAGTTTTCGTACGTTCAGGCGCGGGCATTGTTGCTGATTCGGTTGCAGAAAAAGAGTTTGAAGAGTGTTTGAATAAGGCGAAGGCGTCACTTGCCGCGCTTAATATGAATGTGGAGGAAAGTTAAAATTATTTTGAGGTGAATTAAATGGCAATGAATGATCCCCTTTTTGTAGCAGTAGCATGCATTTCAGTGATAAATATTTTTACTTTTGCGCTTTTTGGCTATGATAAATTGTGCGCCAAAAAAAATTGGTGGCGTATAAGAGAAAGTACGTTACTAATGTGGTCGGCGATTGGTGGAGCATTAGGCGCATTTTTGGCAATGAATATCTTTCACCACAAAACTTTGCACTTAAAATTTAAATTGTGCGTTCCAATTTTTCTTTGTATGCATATATTATTTGTCGCGCTGATTTATACAAATCCCGGGCATATTGTTGAAAAACTTTTGGAGGTGCTACATGGTTCTGTTAATTGATAACTACGACAGCTTTTCTTACAATCTCTATCAATACATTGGCGAAATTACGCCGGATATAAAAGTTGTACGCAATGACGCAATGACGGTTGATGAGATTAAAAAATTGTCTCCCGCGCAGATAATACTTTCGCCCGGACCGGGCAGACCCGAAAACGCCGGTATCATTATCGACGTGATAAAAATTGTAGGCGCTGAAATTCCAATATTAGGCGTATGTCTCGGACATCAAGCAATCTGCGCGGCGTTTGGCGCAAAGATAACCTACGCGAAAAAGTTAATGCACGGTAAAACGTCTGAAATTATCTGCGATACTGATTCAGCAATTTTCAAAGGTTGTTGTCAAAAATTTTTGGTAGGGCGATATCACTCGCTGGTTGCAGAAAAAGATTCAATGCCGACGTGTTTAAAAATTACGGCAAGGTCTTTGTCGGACGGTGAAATTATGGCGGTACAGCACAAAGACTTTCCGATTTACGGCGTGCAATTTCACCCTGAAAGTATTTTGACGCAGTACGGGAAAAATATTCTGCAAAACTTTTTGAGTAAGTAGGTAGTACTTAGTAAGTAGTTAGTAGTTAATAGTAAGTAGTTAGTAGCTTTTAGCGATTAGCCATTAGCCATTAGCCGCTAAAAGCTAACAGCTAACAGCTAATCAGGGAACAGGGAGCAGATTTTAGATAGTAGATTGTAGATTGTAGATAGTAGGTTTTATGTTTCCTACCCCCTACCTTCTACTCTCTACCTCCTAATCCCTAATCCCTAATCCAAAGGAGACTGAAACATGATTAAAGATGCAATTATAAAAATCGTCAGCAAGGAAGATTTAACCTATCAAGAAGCTTTCAACTCCATGAATGAAATAATGAACGGCGAAACTACCGCTACTCAAAATTCTGCATTTTTGGCGGCATTGTCTACAAAAAGCGCGAAGGCTGAAACGGCAGACGAAATTTCAGGTTGCGCGGCGGCTATGCGAAGTCACGCGTTGAAAGTTGAAACAGATTTTGAAGTTTTTGAAATTGTCGGTACCGGCGGCGACAATGCGCAGAGTTTTAATATCTCAACAACTTCGGCGCTTATTGCGGCGGCAGGCGGCGTGAAGGTTGCAAAACACGGTAACCGCGCGGCGTCGTCAAAATGCGGTACTGCCGATTGTCTTGAGGCGTTGGGCGTGAACATTGACCAAAGTCCCGAAAAGTGCAGGGAACTTTTGAATGAAGTCGGTATGTGTTTTCTCTTCGCGCAGAAATATCACGCGTCTATGAAATACGTCGGCGCTATTCGTCGTGAACTGGGTTTTCGCACGGTGTTTAATATTTTGGGACCGCTTACCAATCCCGCAAGCCCTAAAATGCAACTTCTCGGCGTTTATGATGAATACTTGGTTGAGCCGTTGACGCGCGTTTTAATCGATTTAGGCGTAAGGCGCGGCATGGTTGTTTACGGTATGGATAAGCTTGACGAAATTTCGTTAAGTGCACCTACTGCGATTTGTGAATTTCGCGACGGCTGGTATAAGCGCTACACGATTTCGCCGGAAGATTTTGGTTTTAAACTCTGTCAAAAATCTGATTTAAAAGGCGGCGAACCTGCCGAAAATGCGAAAATTACCCGCGACATTTTATCCGGCGTCGATAAAGGTTTTAAACATGATGCGACACTGTTAAATGCCGGTGCGTCTCTTTACATTGCCGACAAAGCGCCTACCGTTGCAGAAGGCATTAAGCTTGCACAAAGTCTTATTGACAGCGGCGCGGCAACTGCTACGCTTGACAAGTTCATTGAGGTCAGCAACAGGTAGGGAGTAGGGATCAGGGAGTAGGGATTAGCCATTAGCCATTAGCCATTAGCGATTAGTGATTAGCGATTAGCCATTAACAGCTAAGAGCTAAAAGCTAA
>CAJOKY010000131.1 GCA_905235425.1 uncultured Selenomonadaceae bacterium | reverse complement strand
ATTGTTTTAATCAAGCTGTCTTCCAAAAGTTCAATTTTGCGCGGTCCGCTTTCATTGGCGATTTTATGCCAGTTGCCTTCTTCGTCACGGAAGTACATTTCAAATTCAAGCTGAAAATGACCTTCATCAAGGTACTTGACATAAAACTTGCCGCCGCCGTAATTCCAGCCTTTTTCTTCATACTTTTTGATAAGCTTATGAAAACGCGGGAAGGTAATTTGCTTAATGTCTTCAAGCTCCATGTTGGGGCGCAGAATATCTTTGAAAAAATCTTTCACGGTTTCTACCGTCGTATTGACAGCCATGCCGAGAGATTCTTTTGTAATAGCCATTTAAATCACCTCCGCTTAAATTGTAAGTTCCAATTCTTTCTGATAACGTTCTGTAACGTCGGTTTCTTTAGCGGTCAAGCCTTCCTTAGCCCATGCCGGTACTTGAGATTCGTCAATTTCGCGCGTCGTAGTTTTTTCAATCCACTTGCCGTTTTCCTTGTAGTAAAGGCGGTGAACAAGGGTAAGCACTCCGTCTTGAACGGTTGAAAACATTTTTGCGGCGTAATCGACAATGCCGGTGCTTTTAAGTGCCTCTTGAATTTTGGGCAGAAATTCTTGCAACCAACTTGTAATTTGTTCCCACTTTTCGTAGACCATAAAGCCGCCTACAATGGCTCCCAATCCCAATAATACAGGAATCATTAATTGTACCCTCCTAAAATTTAAACTATTTACTACTCACTACTTACTACTAACTACTCACTATCTAATCGAAATTCGCGTGTACTCTTCAAAAAAATCTGTGAAAGTTTCATGTCCCATTTCCGTAGCTTTCCATGTGCCGATTGTCGCCAAAACTTTTTTGTAAATGATTGATTCGATACTGCCGGGTATTAAATCTTCCCAATTTTTAACGTCGTACGCTCTGCCGGCTTCGGTATTCTGCGGATGCCCTACAACTTCCAATTCGCACAAAAACTGAATTTGTTTTCTGCCGGGACGTAAATAATAATGCTCCAAAACATATTGCTTGCGGCTTAAAACTTCAACGTCAACGGGATCGTAGGAAATATTTTGCTCCCGCGCAGATACAAGCTCGATTGGTTCATAATCGTCATGATCATTGTATGAAACAGCGCTCGGAATGCGTTCAACCATACGAATCCAAACATCAGCCATATATTCCGACGCCATATAAGGTACGCGTTTCCACGTGACACTTTCCATATCAAGATAATAGTTATATGTTTCGTCTGAAGTCAACTTTACAAAGCGCCGTTGCTGATAACTTTCGCCGGGCTTTCTGTGTTGAAATCTATTGCGCTGAGTTAAGCGTTGTTGCGTCCTGTCAAGAGATTTCGCTGTCACGTTACTTTCTTCATTTACGGTAAATGGTTCATCTGCAGTTGATTTTTCCGCATTTACATAAGAACTGCCTGCCGTAATTGTCAAGGCAAGTGCGCCTATTAAAATTTTTCTAAGGTTCACTTAATTCACCCCGCGCTTATGATTCGCCTTTCAAGTGAAAATTCCTTTATCTTTGTATTGACACTAAAAAAATCCTTGATACAATAAAATTGTCTGAAAAATATTTTTTAATTAAAGAAAGGGGATTTTGTATGGGGTTCATAGGTAGTGGTGTCAATTACGAATACGGCTATTATTATACGTATTCAAGTCATTCTAAAATTACCGGATCTAGCGGCGGCGGAATGATGCTCACTCTTGGAATGAATGACAGTGTTTACGGTCAATCTGGAAGTTACAATTGTGATGAAACCATTGCGGCAGTTTATGCACCGTCTGCGGGTTTTTATGGTACGTATGACTATTTTCGCGGTGAAAGCGGCAATGACATGTTAGCGGCTATTGCGCTTGAAGGTATGCAGTACGCTACCTTAAACGGGGGGAGTGAAGCCGATACTTTTATGGTTGGTTGCAGCTCCAACGGTTCTGTCAATGTTACCATTGAAGATTTTACTATCGGTACGGACAATCTTCTTATTTGGTATGAAGGCGGACAAAACACTACTTTCACTTGTCACGTAAACGGCAATGATTTGGTTATAAATGACGATAGGGGCAAGATAACAATCAACCTGCAAGGTATCAGTAACTACAGCGCCATTGCAGGACAAAATATTTTTATGTCTTATGCCCGGTATACTTTTGACGGTTCTAGTTACGTGAGTACTATTAACAAAATTTTCAATGAGCAATTTCCCGTAAGTTTTGGCAACAGGATAGGCTATGTGGATGTTCCCTACACTTTATCTGTCGCAGGTGACACGTTAAGAGTCGGTACACTTTACAACGGTGATCTTTGGCCCGAAAATTATGATACAAATGTTGTTGTAATTGACGCTTCCAATAGCTTAAACAATATGCTTATATCCGGCAATTGGCAGAGTAATTCGGTTATTTCCGGCAGTGGCGCGACGACAATTTGGGGCGGCTGGGAAGGCAACGATACTCTTAAGGGCAGTGACGCGCAGAATGTATTTTGGTACACCGGCGGCGGCGATAACGTAATCTTGAATTTTGCAACGGGAGATCAACCTGCGTCAGACATTTTAAATTTGGCAGGCAAGCGCTTTAATGATATTTCCCGTGATGATTCGTCAATTATCTTTAATATGAATGACGGACATTATATTCACGCGCAAACCGGCGCTTCTGATGCAAACGGCGTGATTATGTATACAGACGACGGCGTCAACATTCAGAAAATGAAAATTGCGCATAACTCATCAAGCAGTTTGTCATACGCAAATGACGTGAATTATTATCGGCTTAAGCAAGCAGGAGGACAAATTGTAGTTATCGGTTCTGAAAATAATGTTTGGCTCGGCGGCGATGCCGGGCAATATTTTCACAACGTAACGACGATTAACGGCGGTGCCAGTTACGGCTCTAATACGCTCGTCGGTAACACTGAATCAAATTATATTTACGGCGGAGATGGTTATCAAACACTTTGGGGCGGTTATGGTGAGGCAATCGATTATCTTGTAGGCGGCAATGGAGCGACAACTTTTAAAGTCGGAAAGTACGAAGGCAACGATAATATTTATAGCAATTCCAACGGCGATATAGTTTGGATGTACGATTCCGCTTTAAGTGACATTGCAAACGTTAATCAAATCGGACAGAAAATTTCAGTAGGTTTTAATACGGGTTCAACAATAGATGTAAACAACGTGCAAAACTCAATGCCGGTTTTTCAATTTGCCGACGGTTTTCGTGCAACTTATAATCAATACGAAAATCACTGGCAAGGTGCGTAATTTTTAAATCAAAGGATTTTTGGACGGCGTACCGGCTCTGCGCGGAAAATTTTTCGGCGTAGAAATTTTTTTGTCAATGTAAATGACAGCGCGAACGTCCGGCAGGTCGGGTAAAATTTTTTCTGTAAAGGTTACGTTGCCGCCGCCTAGAATTTTTATCGCCGTTTTCGCCTCGTCAATCTCTTCACGAAAAACTTTACCCTTCATCGCGGCAAACGTACCGCCGATTTTTGCGAACGGCAAGCAATATTCCGCCAAAACGTTAAGGCGTGCAACTGCGCGAGCTGTCACTAAATCGAAGTGTTCACGTAAATTTTTATCACGCGCCAAATCTTCTGCGCGACCATGCAGACAAGTCACGTTGTCTAATTCAAGCGCGGCTGTGACCTTTTTCAAAAATTCTACGCGTTTTGTCAGCGAATCAATCAGCGTAACATTTAAATTTGGTTTAAAAATTTTCAGCGGTATGGCAGGAAATCCCGCGCCGGTTCCAACGTCACAAAGACTTTTCACGTCGGCAAATTTATTTTCATCCCACACACTAAGTGAATCTATCACGTGCTTAACGACAAAATCCTTTTCATCGGTTATCGCCGTCAAATTTATTTTTGTGTTCCAATCTACAATCAGCCTGTAAAAAATTTCAAACCGTTCAAGTTGCCTGTCTGTGAATGCAATGCCGAATTTCTGCGCGGCGTCTGATAAAATTTCTTTAAACATATTTTTCTCCTAATCTAAAAATCCCCTTCCCGCATTTGAGAAGAGGAATTTTTTTAGTCTAAAATTTTCAGTCAGGCTAATCGCTGTCAACAGTTTTACAAAGTGCAACAGTTTTTTCGTCCAACTGTCCCGAATAATATTTGTCGATAACTTTAGTAAAAATTTCGCAGGTAGGGTCTGCCAAATGAAACAGCGTCATGCAGGAAAGTAATTTTACGCTGTCAATATGTCCCATAACCGCCACCGAATCATTAGTTACAAGTTCCAATAAAGCTTGACTTATTTCCAAAAGACGCGCGCGCAGAGTTTCATTAGTCAAGTATTCTTTTGCCTCGTCTAAATTTTCAATGCCGTAGTAATTCGCCATTCTGCTTTTACCCAGAGCGCGAAGTTGCGGAAAAATGTACCAAATCCAATGCGAAAATTTATGACCTTTTTTAATTTCTGTAAGCGCTATTTCATACATTGATTCTTGAGCCTTTAAAAATCTTTCCGGATCGTACATAAGCAAATCCACCTGCCTTAAGCTGAAAAAATTTTACATCTCACGCAGAAATGCCGCGTAGCCTTTTTTTGTTTCGTAAATGTCAATCTTGCTTGTGACTTCATACGGCGCATGCATACTCAACACGCCTACGCCGCTGTCTATAACGTCCATACCGTAAACAGCCGTCATATGCGCGATTGTGCCGCCGCCGCCCAAGTCAACTTTGCCGAGTTCCGAAAATTGATAGGCGACATTATTTTTGTCGAGAGCTTCGCGCAGTTTGGCAACGTATTCCGCATTGGCTTCACTTGAACCCGACTTGCCGCGTGAACCCGTGAATTTATTGAACACCATACCTTTGCCGAGATAGGCGACATTTTTTTTGTCAAAACAGCTTGAGTAAAGTGCGTCGTAAGCGCTGGAAACGTCCGAACTAAGCATTACGGAATTTTGCAAAGCGCGGCGAAGTTTAAGCTCCGAATACTGCCCGCACGCATTCATAATTTCTGCCAAAATATTTTCAAAGAAATGTGAACGCATACCCGTTGCGCCGAAACTGCCGATTTCTTCTTTGTCGACAAGCAGACAGCACGCGGTACGATTCAAATTTTTATTTGCCGTCTCCAACATTGCAACAAGCGACGTGTAGGAACAAACTCGGTCGTCCTGCCCGTAGCCCAAAACCATACTTCTATCAAAGCCCAATTCACGCGCCTTGCCTGCCGGTACAAGCGCCAACTCCGCAGAAAGAAAATCTTTCTCTTCAATGTCGTACTTGTCTTTCAAAAGTTTCAAGACGCCGGCTTTCACAGATTCTTTTTCGCCTTCCTTAAGCGGATAATTTCCTACCAAAATATCTAAGTTTTCGCCTTCGACAACTTTCGACGCCTTTTTCTCCATTTGCTCTTGTGCGAGGTGTATCAAAAGGTCTGTCACGCAGAAAACAGGATCGCCTTCATCTTCGCCGATAACGATATTGATAACGGTGCCGTCCTTTTTCACAACAACGCCGTGCATGGCAAGCGGCAGTGCTACCCATTGATATTTTTTAATGCCGCCGTAATAATGCGTATCCATATAAGCAAGCCCGCCGTCTTCATAAAGCGGATTTTGTTTCAAATCAAGTCGGCAAGTGTCAATGTGCGCACCGAGAATTTTTAAGCCGCGTTCAATCGGTTCACTTCCAATCTGAAACAGTGCGACGGATTTTTTCATAAATGCGCAGTAAACTTTATCGCCTGCTCTAAGTGTGGCATCTGCTTTAAATTCTTTGTAACCTGCTTTTTCCGCCGCCTCAATCGTGTAAGTGACACTTTCGCGCTCTGTCTTGCAACGGCTTAAAAAGTCAATGTAACCTTTGCCGATATTTTCAAGCTCCGCCTTTTCAGCGTCAGTGTACTTGCTCCATACCGACGGCTTTTTATCTTTTTCCTTGTCTTTATCTTCAGCCATTTATATAAACTTCCTTTCCAAATTTTTTGTATTATAGCACAAAATTTGACGCGCGAAAAATTTTTGTTAAAATTAACTTTATGAAAAAAATTCTATTGGTTTACAATCCCGTTTCCGGTAACGCGAAATTTAAAAATAAGCTTGACGAAATTGTTGAGGCATTTCAGCGCCGAAATATTTTGATAGCGCCGTACCGAACTAGTCCCATTGAATCTGCGCAGAATTTTTATGAATGCGTGAAAATTTTTAAGCCGCACGGAATAATTTCAGCAGGCGGCGACGGTACATTACACGCCGTGATAAATTGGATTAAAAAATTTCAGATTGACTTGCCGGTTGGAATTATAGGCAGCGGCACTTCAAATGATTTTGCCACGCATTTAAAAATTTCTGATGACGAAAATTATTTTGACGCTGTTGCCGCAGGTCGAACGCGATACATAGATTTAGGTTTGATTAACGGACGTGAATATTTTGTAAACGTTGCAAGCGCGGGTGCATTAACCGCCATTGCTCATGAAGTTGACGCGCGGCAAAAAAATTCTCTCGGCAAAGTTGCATATTATATTCACGGGCTGGGCGAAATTCCAAAATTTAAATCTGTGC
>CAJOKY010000130.1 GCA_905235425.1 uncultured Selenomonadaceae bacterium | reverse complement strand
AAAACCTATCCTTCCAATGAAACATTTGAAAAATATCTTTTGAAAGATCCGCCATTTATTACTAAAGGTACATTTGCCATTGCAAGAATGGTAAATGCACTTGTCTACCGCGATGAAATGACGTACATGACGCAGGACGGCAGAAAACTTAAACTGTATTTTTTTCGCACGATTACTTCAGCCGCTGATGTTTTTGATAATTTAATGATGTTCATGCTGTTTATTGACATTTTCAGCGGTATATTTGCTATTTTCGCCGTCTACATCGTAAGCAAAAAAGTTTTAAAGCCGATTAAAGACCTTACGGCGTTGACGCGTAAAATTGCCTTTTCGCCGAAAAGTCAGCAGATTAAAGAAAGAATACCTTTGACTTCGGCGAATGATGAATTAACTGAGCTGGCTAAAACTTTTAACATGATGCTTGACCGAATACAAGGCGACTTCACTTCAATCAACGATGAATTTACCGCTATACAAAAGGTTTTGTCGGACGTACAGAATGACCTTTCTAAGCAGAAAAAATTTGTTTCGGACGTTTCTCACGAATTAAAGACGCCTTTAACCGTCATTGATTGGTACATTGATATTTTGGATAAGCACGGGCAAAATGCCGAAAAGCAGGCGTTACGTGAAGAAAGTATCGTGGCAATTCGTGACGAGACGCAGAATATAAAAAGTCTGCTTGAAAATTTACGATTCCTTGCACGCAGTGAACAAAACACTTTGAAATTTGACAAAGCCGTTATAAGCCTTAGCGACATTGTGGACAAAGTCTTTCGCCGTATGCAGGCGCTTGATAAAAGTCACGTCTTGACTTTAGCTGAAAATGATTCCGCGCAGATTTACGCCGATAAATTGACGATTGTGCAGATGCTTAGAATATTTTTAGATAATGCGAAAAAGTACACGTCGAAAGGCGGCAACATTACAATTTCGTCACGCGTCGAAAATAATTTTGTCGTTGTAAAAATTAAAGACTCCGGCGTAGGTATGGCGGCTGAAAATCTCGATAAAATTTTTGAACGCGGGGTTCGTCTTGAAAACAGCGGACGCGCTGACGGTTTCGGCATTGGTCTTTCCATTGCTAAGATGATCGCCGATAATCACGACATTAAAATTGATGTTGAAAGTAAGCTCGGCTCCGGTACGACATTTACTTTGAATATTCCGTTAGTGAGTAGTGAGGTAGTAAGTAGTTAGGTAGTAAGTAGTTAGGTAGTAAGTAGTTAGTAGTGAATAGTCAGTAGTTAATAAATAAAATTTAAATTATGCTCGTTAAAAAAATTTTATTATCAAACTTCCGTAACTTTGAAAATTTGGATTTAAACTTAAGCGACGGTATAAATATTTTTTTAGGCAAAAACGCGCAGGGTAAGACTAATATTTTAGAGTCAATATATTTTTCATCGGTACTGCGTTATCGTGCGGCGAAGGTTACGGATTTAATCAAGTGGGATAACGGCGCGACGCTGATTAAAATATTTTTTGAAAAAGCCGGTGTATCTCAAGATGTCGGCGTTGAAATTTCTGCCGATACAAAAAGCCGCAGACTCTCTGTAAACGGCGATTATGTACGCGTCAAGGGGTTTATCGGGCGTTTAAATTCAGTTTTATTTTCGCCGGAAGATTTATTTATGTTCAAAGGCGCACCGGCTGAACGTCGAAAATTTTTAGACGCCGAAATTTCTCAAGCGTCTCCGGTTTACTATGAAAATCTTTTGCGTTACAACAAAATCATTGCGCAGAGAAATACTTTGCTGAAAAAAATTCGTGAAGGTTTTGCCCGCCGTGATAACCTTGACACGTGGAATTTGCAACTTGCCAAGTACGCCGCGCAGATTACGCGTGAACGTTTAATTGCCGTCGATACCCTTAATGATTTTTCAAAAGTTGCCTGTGAAAATATTTCCGCGCAGAATGAAAAATTTTTCGTAACATACGATTTTAAAGAAAAGGATTTTGACGTTTCGCGCGAAAATTTTTATTTGGAAGATTTTACAAAAAAACTCTGCGAGTGGTACGAAAAAAAGATTTTTGAAATTTCACCGCAGGACATTGAACGCGGCGTGACTACGTGGGGACCGCATTTGGACGATTTAAAATTTTTCATAAACGGCAGGGAATTAAAGCTTTACGGTTCACAAGGGCAACTTCGTACCGCCGCGTTATCGCTGAAATTATCGGAGCTGGAATTTTTAAAGCACGCTACCGGCGAATACCCCGTACTGTTGCTTGATGACGTTATGAGCGAATTGGACGCCGAACGCAGGGAGCAACTCTTAATCTTTTTGAAGCGCAAAGAAATTCAAACGCTGATAACTGCGACTGAAAAAAAATATTTTCCTGCGCGGGATTTTGGAAAAATCTTTGAAGTCTGCGCGGGAACTTTAAAAGCTATTGAGTAAAATTTAGTTGGAGAATGTAACATGGACGAAACAGAAAATGTACAGCAGGATGCCGAAAACATTGCCGATAAACAGGCAGTAGCGCTTAAGTACGACGCGCAAAAAGACCAAGCGCCGCGCGTTATAGCAAAGGGCAAGGGACATACCGCCGAGCATATTTTGGAAGCGGCACAAAAAAACAGCGTTCCCGTTTATCAAAACAAGACGCTGGTTAATATGCTTATGGCGTTGGATATTGATCGCGAAATTCCGCCGGAACTCTATAAAGCTATCGCGGAAGTTATGGCGTATGTCTACAAAATGGATAAGGCTAAAGGGCGTGAACTTGAGGCGCGGCGTTTACGTGAACTTGAATTGCAAAGACAAAGACGCGCGCGCGGCAGTAGGAGGTAGCTGTTAGCTGTTAGCTGTTAGCGATTAGCCATTAGCTGTTAGCCATTAGCCATTAGCATTTAGACTACTTACTACTCACTACTGACTACTCACTAATATTTAACAATATTAATGTTTTCAATGTCGACGATAATCGGAATGCAAAGGTAACTGGGAATTGTCATCATATCATTTTTAATATTTGTCACGTCGTTAATCGCGGGTTGACTGCCTTCAACGACGGCCTTAACCATACGAATAATTTTAGCACACAAGATGGCAGGGTCTTTGTAAATCGTCATAGCCTGCTTGCCGGATTTTATATTTGCCACGCCGTTTGCGCTCGCGTCTTGTCCCGTTACAATCGTCTTTGCACCGCTGTAACCTACCGCCGCCTCTGCGTTAATCAATCCTTCGGCAAGATCATCATTTGACGCTATGACAACGTGTAAAGATTTTCCGTCGCCGTAATATTTTCTTAAAATCTCTTCCATACGACGTTGAGCATTTTCCTTTTTCCAACCGTCCGTCGCAATGTCTCTAAAGGAAATTTGTCCGGATTGAACTACCAACTGCCCTTTGTCAATGTACGGCTTTAAATATTCAATCGCACCGTTTATGAAAAGCGGCGCGTTGCTGTCTACCGGCGAACCGGCAATAAATTCAATGTTGAAAGGTCCCGCGCCGGATTTCAAATTCAATTTCTCTTCGACGTAACGCGCTTGAAATTCTCCGACAGAATTATTTTCAAATGACGCGTAATAACTTATGGCGTCTGTATGCATAATCAATCTATCGTAAGCTATTACGGGAATTTCAGCCGTTTTGGCGCCTTGTAACGTTTCACCTAAAACATCTGTATCCTGCGCGGCTATGACAATCGCGGCAGGTTTTTTTGCTATCCATTCTTTTAACTGCGCGATTTGGTCATTGGCGTCTGTACAAAACTGAGTCGTCGCGTCGTAACCTGCATCACGCATTAAAGCTTCACAAGTTTCACCTACCTGTTTCCAAATGCCGCCTGCGTTGGTATTGGGAAAAAGTAACGCCACTTGTTTTTGCTTATTTTCAGTTGAACCGCAACCCGTAATTAAGAGAGTCGCAAATATTACAAGAAAAATTTTTGTAAGAAATTTCATCGTCCGCACCTCTCCTAAATCTTAAATTTCGTCGTAGTCTCTTTAAGTTTTTGCGCCATTTCAGACATACTTTTACTGGCGTTAGCAATTTCGTCCATTGACGCGGAAAGTTGCTCTGTCGCCGCCGATACAGATTCCGCTTCCTGCGAAACGGCATTGCTGGTTTTATTTAATTCCTCCATAACACCGACTAAATCATTTGCCTTTTCTGCAGATAAACGCGCGGCTTTTAAAATATTTTCGGCATTGGCAGTAAGACCGCCTACCGCATCTGCTATAGTGCGAAAAGAAGTACCTGCCTCGTCAACTACCGCTTGACCGTTTTTAACGTCATCCGTGCCTTTTTCCATTCTTTCAACGGCTGAACCTGTTTCCTGCTGAATCATTGCGATTAATTCTGCAATTTTCGACGCCGCCGTACCGCAACCTTCAGCAAGCTTTCTTACTTCGTCTGATACAACGGCAAAACCCCTGCCGTGTTCACCGGCTCTTGCCGCCTCTATCGCCGCGTTTAACGCCAATAAATTCGTCTGTTCGGCAATATCGCTAATGGTATCGGAAATTTGACTTATTTCGGTTGAACGCTCTGCCAACTTACGAATAACGTCCGCAGATTCTGTAACCGATGCCGCGATAGCGTCCATTTGCTTTACCGCGCCGGAAACTGCCTGCCTGCCGTTTTCTGCAATGTCTTCAACATGGTGAGCCGCCGTTGATGACGATTCAGATAACTTTTCAAAATTCGTCATATTGTCCGACATGCTCATAATGCCGGCAACAGAAGTGTTTACTTGTTCGCCCTGCTGATTCATATTCGCCGCAACGTTGCTTATGGAATTAGCCACCTGTTGAGTTGCAAGCGCAGATTGATCCGCGTTTGCCGTCAACTCTTCTGAAAAGTTTACAAGATTTTCCGCCGTCTCGGTAATATTGCTGATTAAATTTTTAAGTTGCTTGACGGTATCGGCAAAGGCTCGCGTCAAAAGTCCGAACTCGTCATTGGTTTTCGGCGTCACGTCAACTTTCAAATTGCCTTTTGCAATTTCGCCGGCAATGTTCATAAGGTATTCGATTGACGTATTTATTGAGCGGCTGAGGTAAAGCGCCATAAAGCCGGAAATTATGATTACGGCAATTACTGCAATTATTAAAAGCGTTTTCGTTGTATTGTATTCATTAGTGGCAATGCGAGTCTCTTCGGTTATAAAATCTTTTCGCGCGTCGATTACCTTAACCAAAGTGTCGTCCAATTCTTCAAACTGTTCAAGGGAACTGTCCAATACTTGGCTTGCCTGCGTTTTCTGATTATTATTTGCCATGTACGTGATTTTTTTGAACTGTTCGCGGTAGTTTTTCCAATCCCGGCGTAAGCTTTCAAAATTAGCGTCTGCGTTTCCTTCCATACTTCTTTCAAGTACGTCGAACGTTATATCAATTTGATCTCCGAGTTTAAGCGCTTTCTTTTCGGCATAGGAACGGCTTGTAAGATTAGGCGCCGTGACAATGGAATATTCTAACTGCCGGTACTGCTCCATAGCCTTGCCGTTATCCGAAGCCGCCAATACACTTTGCAAATGCGTTGTGGCAATACGCATCGCGCCATCGTTAATTGTATTAAGTGCGTATGCAGAATAGGCACTCACGCCGACAAAAACCAAAATTAAAATTCCAAAAATAAAGTTTAATTTTTGGCGAATACTCAAGTTGCCCACTTTTACACCTGCTGTCTTTGTGTACAGCTTTCCCCTTTCGTAATATTTTGACACATCCAAAAAATTTTTCGACCTAAAAAACTGCCCTCCTTTGCATATCTTTATATTTGGATTTTATAGAAAAACATTTTCAAAGTCAACGGGAAAGGGATTTTATTCACACAAAAAAATAGCCTGCGCAAATGTAGGGGGTAGGGGGTAGATAGTAGAGGGTAGAAAGTAGGAAGTAGACAGTAGGGGGTAGGGGGTAGGGAGTAGATAGTAGGAGGTAGAGGGTAGAAAACCTACAATCTACAATCTACTCTCTACTCTCTAACTACCTACTTTTATCACTGCTGCTTTCACGCGAAGGCGGCTCAACATTTTCAGGTTGCGGAGGCGGCGGCGGCTCATAACTGTAACTTGACGCAGGTTCCGGCTCAACATAACTGCTGCCATTATCATTACTGTAATTGTTATTGTAATTTGTAGATTCATTACCGCCGAAAACTTCCGGCTCATCCGAATAAACCGGCGGGTCTTCGTGTTTGGATAAAATTAAATCGACGCTTGATCCTACATCAACATTTGTATCCGGCGACGGAATTTGACTAAGCACCGTACCTTCTGCCTGTTCACTTGACCGATATGTCACAGAACCTACTTTCAAGCCGCGCTCTTCAATACCTGCCCGCGCAGATTCGTAGCTTGCGGCGTAAACATCGGGTACATAGGTTTTTTCATATTGTGCAGAATTAGATTGTTCAGTGCTACTATATTCAGGCTCGGTAACCGCAATAACTGCGCCGCCTTTCGATACCGTTAAATCGACATTTTGACCGCGATTTATCTTTGTACCTGGCGCGGGGTCGTGTGACAAAACTTTATCGGCAGGTTCTGAATAATCATCTTTTTGGTAAATCGTGCCGACTTTCAACCCGATTTTATGAAG
>CAJOKY010000129.1 GCA_905235425.1 uncultured Selenomonadaceae bacterium | reverse complement strand
AACAGAATTGACGCCGCAAGACCGAATACCGCCACTAAACTTTTCTTAAATTTCACAGAAAAAACCTCCAGTCTAGGGACTAGCTGTTAGCTGTTAGCTTTTAGCTATTAGCGATTAGCTGTTAGCTGTTAGCTGTTGCGGTTAGCTGTTAGCTTTTAGCTGTTAGCGGTTAGCTGTTAGCTTTTAACTACTCCCTGCTCCCTGATCCCTAATCCCTAATCCCTAATCCCTAATCCCTAATCCCTGTTACATTACTAATTAGAAAGCTCTTGCCACGTACCTGTAGCGCGATTGTAATTGTACTGTTCGCCGCCGGCAAGTTGGAAAGTCGGCGTAATTGTGCTTGAATTTTGTATAGTCACGTTACTGCCGTCATTAAATGACACGGTAATTTTTTCCGCGTCAATCGGCGCTGAGGCAATGTTGTCAAGAGTACTGTCATAAAGATAAACAATGTCACCTTCTTTAGCATTGGTAATAATATCGTTGCCTTCATTCAAGCCGTACCAAAACAGATTGTGACCGTCGCCGCCTTGTAAAGTATCAGCTACATTATCTGCGCCGCCCCAAAGTGAATTTCCGCCGCTGCCTCCGACAATCAAATTGCTTTCTTCATTTCCGCCGATGACATTTTCTCCCGCGTTATTGGCAACAACATTTTTAATGCCGAAGTAATATTGCCCTGCGTCATTGCTGAGCCAAATTTCTTTATACGTGTCGAAGTTTACATACAAAGTGCCGTCCGTGCCGCTGAGGCGATAATAGTTCACATCTAAATCAAAGTTTAAACTTGTTTCATAGTCATTGCCGATTTTCGCGCCATAACCTATAGATCCGTCAAGCGAATACAAGACTAAACTGTTGCCGTCTTCTGTATTTGTCTGTAGTTTCATTGACGTACCGTTATCATACACAAAATTTAACTGCGAACCTTGACGAGAAATGTTGCCGATTTCAATACCGTAGAAAGTCACGACGTCCGAAGTATCGCCATTGCCAATGACAAAGTTTGTAACGGTATCATTACCTAAGCCCGTGAACCAAAATTGATCTCTTGCCGCGCCGCCTGTCAAAATATTGTTTCCGTTTGAACCGAAAAGAATACTACTGCTTTGACCGCCGGAAATGTTATTATCCTGCGAATTGCCAAGTACCGAGACGCCGTTTGCAGATTGAGACGCGTCAAAAGTTTTTACGTTAGGATAATTATTCAAATCAACCACGCCGGTGAAATCTGTTGACGCAGTTATAACGGTTTGATCTTCGTTGAAAGTCAAGCCGGATGGTAAAGTCTCTTCCATGTAATCTGTCGTCCCTTCTAAAATATTATTATTGACGTACACAGAAAATCCGTTGTTAATTATGTTTGCTACATTACCTTCAAAAGAACTGAGGTAAGTATTGCCGGTAAGATACCATTTACTGGACTCGTCAAGCGACACGGAAACGTTTCCAATTTCTGAAGAAACAACTAAGCCGCTTGCATCGGTAATAATGCCGCTTATATCGCCGTAAAATCTCGCTCCGTTAATCAAATTCAAAGTCAATCTTGAATCGTCACCGACCAAAATATTGCCGTTTAAAGTTTGACCGCTTGCATTTACCGTAGCAACATTTGACGCGCCGCTCCAACCGTCCGCACATACGCTTAACAGTACGCCGTCCGCATCGGTGTTGTTAATCGTGACGCCGTTCAAATTTATTACGGCGCCGGTATTTGTGACATGAAAGACGTGACCGGATTGACTGTTAATCGTGCCGCCGTTCATTGTGAAAGTCGACGTACCTTCTGATGAATCGCCGGACATTGATTGATAAATCATTACCGTATCAAAGAAAGACGCCTGACCGTTTGTCTGCGTGTTATTCGCGTTCAAAGTACAGTTGTTAAGCGTGACAGAATTTAAGCCTTCAATGCAGACGCCTTCAGAAAGATTGGAAGTCAACGTCGCGTCATTTACGGTAACTGCGGCAGTAGAATAAATTGCCGGTGAACCGAGACCGTTTGAAGTGTACGAGCCGCCTGTTACGTTTACCGTGCCGCCGCCGCGATCCGTACGAATAGCGGCTGAAGATTGACCGTTTGTTTCAACAACAAGGTTATAGGCATTCGTATTTCCGCCGCCGGTAGTCATAATGCCGCCTGAACCGTTGCCCGTCGTCTTAATATTCGTATTGGAAATATTAACGGTCGTACCGTCACCTGCCGCGCCGTTTTGACCGCCGTTGCCGCCATACGAAAATACCGCGTTGGCGCCTTCCGCGTCACTGGTAATGTTGCCGCCGTTAATCGTCGTAGTTGAGCCGCCTTTTACCATTACAGCGGAGTTTGTGCCGTAAAAACTTTCATTGTCGCCTGCACTGTCGCCGCCGGTTTTTGTAACGGTAGGATTATTTAAAACAACCGCGTCGGACGTGTTGACAAGTACGGCATTTTGACCGCTTGACGTGGAATTAAAAACAGGGTTATCTGAAGTCAAAGCCGAAGTAATTTCCGTCGCGCCGCTCCAACTTGCCGAACTTGAACTGCCGCCGCCAAAATCTCCGCCGCCACCAAAACCGTCGGGAGGAGTTCCGCCGCCAAATTCGCCGCCACCTCCAAAACCGTCGGGAGGAGTTCCGCCACCTTCACCGTCGGGAGGTGTCATTATAAGCATATTGTCATTGTCCATTAAAAAATCTCCTTTCTATGCAATGCTTTAAAGCTTTACAAGATTGGAGAAATTTTAATTTTTAGATTTATTTCTGTCAAGTTTTAAGGATTAGGAACAGTGGAAATTATCGCCACTAACCTAAAAGCCCGCCCCTAAAACCTAATCTGCAGTATAAAACGCTACAATGTTATTAATGCGAAGTCGCGGCATAATTTTTCCTTTAACGGAAACTTGACCGGGCATAGTGCCTTCTTTGTTTATGACAACGGTGCAGTGTCCGCCGTTTGCCAAATCTTTATTGACGTTTTCGCCGACCTTCGTTACAACAAAATCGGAGTTGCCGACCTGCAATTTATCGCCTACCGCAATTTCGCCTTCCAATGTTCCGACCGTGTGGCGTACAACCATATCTTTAAGATTGGGATGGATTTTCTCATCCATTAAAATAAAACTGCTGTTAGTATCCAAAAAACGTTGTGCATCTTTGCCAACTTCGGTAATTGTAACTTCGTACTTAATAACTCCCATTTAAAAATCCGCCTCCTTTTTATTTATAATAACATAACGGCGCGGCATATTACAAGAAAAATTTTCATACATTAAAAAATTTTTATTCAAAATTATTTAAGCCGTCCGCCGAAAGGTTGCGGCACGAAGATAATTTTTTCCGTAGCCAAAAACGTATCGACGAGGAAGAGTAATTCCGCGTCCATACCCACCCCCGCGTTTTCTTTGAACCAGATTTTATTATCAACTAAAAATTTGCGCTTGAAAAACTTTGTGCTGAGAAAATTATTAATCCCCTTCGTAGCCAACGCCATTAATTTTTGGTCGGCGAGAATATTCACTTCCATAGTTTTTGGCAAATCTTTAAAAGGCTGATCTGTTTTTAATGAAAATTTTGTGTCGGGTAATTCGTTTATTGTAAAATTGCCGCCGTCCACTTCTTCAAATTTTTGAGTGGCGCAAATTATATTGGGAAATGATTCGTCATAAGTTTCATAAGTGGCATAATTTACTTGACCTTGCGCATATCTTTCAAAAAAATCTTGACAAATGTAGGTGAGTATTTTTTCTGCATGCGGCAAGAGTATATCTTTACCGGATAAAAATAAAACATAATCGCCGCGTGCTACTTCTAAGCCTTTGTTCCAAGCCGAAAATTTGTTTATAAAGCGGGGAACAGTCAACACAGTGACATTTTTAATTGTGGCGTACTTTCGACAAATATTTCGGCTGTCATCTGTCGAGGCGTCAACTAAAATTATTTCGCAGTTACTTTTTGGCTGAATCAAAATTCCCTGCAAAATTCTTTCCAAAAGAATATAATCATTTTCAACATAAATCACGACGGAAAGTAATGGCGGTAACTCTATAATCGGTCTTTTATTCGGATCAAGCGGCACCTTAACCATATTGTTTACCATGTTGCAGTTGTACCATTCCGGTATAAAAACTTTTTTGTCGGGATTTTGATTAAGCCACGCGCCCCACCAAGCAAACGAACTCATCGGTATGATATTGTGTTTACAAAGACTCATTAGGTGCATTTCTTCATGAGCACATTCACAACCTTCAATAAAATGCGTTGGAAAGTCGAACTTTAAATTTTCCTTAGCCCATTTTATATCATCAGAAAAAACAAACAGCGTCAAGGAAGGTGAAAAATTTTTTAATGCTACAATGCATTTATCAAAGTAATCACACGGTAACAACATTCCGCCCCCGGTTCTCCATGCCGGTGAAAGATAATCGCCTAAACGAATATGCAATGATACGGGACAATCGGCGGAAAGAATTTTTTCTGCCCATTCGGAAGCAACTTTAGTCAAAGGATTTTTTAACGTGACTTCCCGACGCACAATATCTGCTATCTCAATAAAAAAAATTTCCTGTTGCAACCATGATCCTTGTATGTAAATATTGTCGGTTAAACGTATATTTTTAGGGAGACCATCTAAAATTACCCAATCGTTTTCATTAATACTTGCAAGTTCCTCCGGCGTGGCAAAATTTTGCGGAATATTATATGCGCTCAGCTGATACCATTCATGATGCGAGTTTTTATTTTTTTCACAAAGCGACAGATCAAACTTCAATTCAGTATTCATCTTTAGCGCAAGCATTCTGCTGAATGCGTATTTAAAGAGTTGGTTGCCGAGTCCGCCGGCTATTTGTACTATTACCATGTAAAAATCCTTTCAAAAATTATTTAAGCCGTCCGCCAAAAGGTTGCGGCACGAACGTAATTTTTTCCGTAGCCAAAAATGCCTCGACAAGGAAAAGTAATTCCGCGTCCATACCCCCCCCCGCTTTTTCTTTGAACTTTATTTGATTTTCAACTAAAAATTTGCGCTTGAAAAACTTTGTGCTGAGAAAATTGTTAATCCCCTTCGTAGCCAACGCTATTAATTTTTGGTCGGCGGGAATATTCACTTCCGCCATGTGCGGCAAATCTTTAAGCGCCGCGTCGACATTCAATGAAAATTTTTTGTCGGGTAATTCGTTTATTGCAAAATCGCCGTCGTCCACTTCTTCAAAATGTTGTATGGAGCAAAGTATATCGGGAAGGTAGCTTAAAAAATTCGCGTATGTTAAATGAGTTCGACGATTGTCGGCATAAGTAAATATAACGCCGTCACAAGTAGACTGAAGGAATTGAGCTGTATATTCGGCAATAAAATTTTTGTCAGTTAAAAACAAAACATAATCGCCGCGTGCTATGCTTAAGCCCTTATTAAATGATTCAGATTTATTTGCAAAGTTATTTACCGTTAATTGGGCGACCTTAATTCCGTCTAATTTGGCTCTAGAAACTTTTTCACTGCCGCCTTTGGAAGGAGTAATAAAAATTAATTCGCAGTCTTTAAAGGTTTGAGATAAAACATTTTTCAAAGTTACGGGCATTTCAAAATGTTTATTGGCGACATAAACTATTACGGAAAGCATCGGCGGTGTCCATGAAGGATAATCATTAGGAATTTTTATCCAACTTTCAGACACAGTATCGGCTTTAGGATTATGTTTAAGCCAAGGATAAGGGACTAAAACTTTTTTGTCGGGATTTTGATTAAGCCATGCGCCCCACCATGCAAAAGTACTGCTTGAAATTATGTTGTGCTTACAAAGGCTCATAAGATATAACTCTTCAAAAGAATGCTCGCAACCTTCTACAAATTCCGTCGGCACATTAAATTTCAAATTTTCCTTGCACCATTCTAAGTCGTCAGAAAAGACAAAAACCGTAATGTCGGGAAAATCTTTTCGCAGTTCTTCAACGCATTTAATAAAGTATTCGGGCGACAATAAACCGTAACCGTTTCTATATCCATAAGTAAGAAAATCTCCGTGACGAACATGAATACAAACCGCGCAGTTTGCATTAAGGATTTTTTCACGCCACTCGGCAGAATTTTTACCTAAAGGATTTTTCAAAGTAAATTCTTCAAGCAAAATATCTCTTATCTCGGCAAAATATTTTTCATTCTGCCAAAATCCTGATAAAGTGATATTAGGCGGCGAATTGAGAATTTCAGGTACAAAAATTCCTCCTGCGTCTGAAGGTTCATTTACCGGCGTCGCAGATTGAATTTCTTCCGGCGTCGCAAAATTTTCTTTTATGTTAAAATTGTTAAGTTTATAGTAATTGTGATGTTTATCGGGACGTAAATCCCAATAAGTCGTGTCAAGCTTTAATTCGGCATTGCGTTTGTGAGCAATGCAACGTGCAATAGCATATTGGAAAAGCTGATTACCTAAACCTGCGCGTAATTTTGCAATTATAATTTTTTTCTCTTTGTGCAAAATTTTATCTTCAACGCTAACGTCGCCAATCTGCACCTCGATAACTTTTAAATCTGTTACGGCGTAAATTGTATGCTTAACGCCTGCAGGAATTTTTATCACGTCGCCTACTGTCAC
>CAJOKY010000128.1 GCA_905235425.1 uncultured Selenomonadaceae bacterium | reverse complement strand
CGTAACTAACGGACATATAAATATTTTTGAACGAGCGGCAAAACTTGTCGACGAATTGACGGTTTGCGTTTTGGTGAACAAAAAGAAAAATTATCTTTTTGACATTGCAGAGCGCGTTAATCTTATAAAAGAATCGACGCGACACATAGAAAATTTGAAAGTGGACTCTTTCGACGGACTGGCGACGGATTACATGAAGGCGCACGATATAAACGTAGTGATTCGCGGACTTCGGTCAACTGCCGATTGGGAGCATGAATTTACCTATTCGCAATTTAACAAACACCTTTCTCCGAATATCGAAACAGTTTTTTTGTTGACAGATTTAAATTTTTCGTTTATAAGTTCTTCCGGCGTTCGTGAACTTGCAAAATTTCGCGGAGATATCGGCGGACTTGTGCCGAAATGCGTGGAAGTTGCACTGAAAGAAAAAATCGTAAATTTGTAAACCGAATCACCAGAGGAGAGTTAGTTTTATCATGACTGTACTCGATACATTGAGTAAAATTGAAGAAATTGTTACAAATGCTTCTCATGTTCCGTTGACGGGAAAAATTTTAATTGATGACATTGAATTTATTCACTTGATTGAAGAACTTAGACGCGATTTGCCTCAAGAACTTGACAGAGCTGAAAAAATACTTCAAGACCGCGACGACCTTATTAAATCTGCGCAGGATCAAGCTACCGAAATTATTAAAGAGGCTAAATCTAAATCCGAGCATTTGCTTGATGAAAATGACGTTGTTGTAAAATCCAAAGAAAAAGCACGTATGGTTTTGGCGCAGGCTAAAAAAGAAGAATCAGAAATTTTAAAGCAAGCCGGACGGCAAGCGCAGGTTTTACAGCGTCAAGCTGACAATTACGCCAATCAAGTATTCGACCAATTAATTGCTCATGTTGAAAATACTCTTCAAAGTGTACAGTCTGCCGAAAGATTATTTGAACAGGCGCAACAAATTTTGATGCAAGCCAAGTTGCAGATGAATAAGCAAGCCGCGCAAAATGCTTATCCTCCTGCCACCTACAATCCCAATCAAAATTACAACCCTAATCAGAATTACAACCCTAATCAAAACTACGATCCCAATCAAAACTACGATCCCAATCAAAATTACGATCCCAATCAAAACTACGATCCTAACCAAGATTACAATCCCAATCAGAATTACAATCCCAATCAGAATTACAATCCCAATCAGAATTACAATCCAAACCAAAATTACAATCCCAATCAGAATTACAATCCTAATCAGCCGTACAATCCCAACAATCCGCCGCAGAAACCGTACGACCCCAATTCTTACTAGAGGTATTTTTATGAAAGCTATCACAAACGGAAAAATTATCTTGCCCGATTCAAAGGGCATTTTTTTTACAGATAATAAAATTGTCGCCTTCGACGAAAAAATTATTTCTGTAAAAAATCCCGACCATACCGAAATTTTAAATGCGGCTGATGAAATTATCGACGCCGAAAATAATTTTGTAGCGCCGGGCTTTATCAACATTCACATTCACGGCTGCAATGGCGTTGACGCTATGGACGAGGATATTTCGGCGCTTGACGGTATGAGTAAATTTCTGCCTTCATGCGGTGTTACAAGCTTTCTGCCTACAACAATGACAATGTCTGTTGACAGAATCAAGCACGCACTGAAAAATATTCGCACTAAAACTTTTCAAGGCAGTCAAAATTTAATCGGTGCAAAAATTCTCGGCGCAAATTTAGAAGGTCCATTTATAAATGAAAAATTCAAAGGTGCGCAGGATAGCCGTCATATTCTCCGCGCAGATTTTGATATTTTCGCCGAATTTGCAGACGTGATAAAAATTGCGACGATAGCGCCGGAACTTACGAACGCCGAATTTATTAAACGTTGCATTGCTGAAAAAATTATTGTATCAATCGGTCACAGTGCGGCGACATATGAACAGGCGCTAACTGCGATTAATCGCGGCGCTCGGCATATTACGCACCTTTTCAATGCGCAGAGCGGCTTACATCACAGAAAACCCGGTATTGTCGGTGCGGCGCTTACTTCAAATGCAATTGTTGAACTTATTGCCGATAATGTTCACGTTCACCCTGCCGCGCAGAAAATTCTTGCGAAGGCTAAGCCGCTTGACGAAATTATTTTGATAACTGATTCACTGCGTGCTTGCGGTATCGGTGACGGCGAAAGTGAATTGGGCGGGCAAAAAGTTTTTGTGAAAGGCAACCTTGCGACGCTTGCTGACGGTACGATTGTCGGCAGTGTTGCCACTATGAATAACGTGGTAAAAAATTTCGCCGAAAATGCCGCGCTAAGCATTCCGGAAGTTGTCATGACGGTAACAAAAAACCCCGCGCAGGAATTGAACCTTTATGACAAAATAGGCTCAATCGAGGCAGGGAAATTTGCTGACTTCGTGATATTCGACAAAAATTTTAACGTAAAGAGTACGATTATTAACGGGATTAGCTATTAGCCGGTAGCTGTTAAAAATCCAATCACTAATTTTTCAAGCGTTTATAAAGGTCGATAAATTCAAGCGCAATGGTTTTAAAACCTTCGGCGCTCATAAGCTGATCTTCGGCGTGAATTATAATTAATTGGATGACGTTAGTCTGTCCTTCGGCTTCCTTTTTCAAAAGTTCGGAGTGCGCGTGATGTCCTTCGATAAACATTTCGTCGCCTTCGCCGATAAGTTTTTTTGCGCCGTCAAAGTCACCTTCTTTAGCTTTTTGTATCGCCTCAATGTAGCAACTGCGCGCAATACCGACGGCTGAAATTATTTGAAAAGCCGCAAGTTCAAGCCCTTCCATAAAATTTTCCTTTCAATTAGCTTGTAGCTTGTAGAATTTAGCCGTTAGCTCGTAACTACTACTAACTACTTACTATCTCACTACTTACTATCTCACTACTCACTAACCTACATTCCCATTAAATTTTTTGCAACGGCAAGAGCGCCTTTCGCGTCCATACGGCTGTAAATTTTCATGTCAATAGCTTCAATCGGCACGCCGGGGCAATCTTTTTCAACTTTATCTTTTGAAAAACGGATCTGCGGTCCGAGTAAAATTGCATCTGCGTCTGCTGCTTTTTCTTTAGCCTCTACCTGCGGGTACGCCTCAATCTTGCATTCCAAGCCTTCTGCGTTAGCCGCGTCCTGCATTCTCTTAACGAGCATGCCGGTAGACATTCCGCTCGCGCACAATAAAACTATTTTCTTCACCCAAATCACTCCTTAAAAATTTATTTACAGTACAGAATTTTAATACTATTTTGAAAAGTTGGCAAGCATTTTTTAGGGATTAGTAAGTAGTGAGTAGTTAGTAGTGAGTAGTGTTTACCGGCTATCGGCTACGAGCTACAAGCTAAAAAAAAACAGCGTCTCAAGAGGAAACGCCGTGAAATGTAATCGTGAAGTGACAGAGATTTATTAAATTTTTTTGAACTTCACTGCCGATCTTGTAAATATCGCCGAGCTTAATGGTATCTTTAAGCTTATTGCCGTTGTGCAGTATCGAAAAGTTGATTATGAAAAACAATGATGAAATTTTTAAACTGCTACACGAATCCGTAGAGGCGCCGCAATAAAAAAGGGCATTTTTCTTATCGGCGCTTTTTGGTGAAAAAAGTTATTCATTAAGAAGAAGTTTAGCGGTAAGTTCGTCTGTAATTAACACGTTGATAATGTGTCCGTGCAGTGCTCCGCTTATTGCAGTAACTTTTTCTCGCGACGCCGCTATTCCTATGCTGTAATCTAAATTGCGAAGTTTATCCAAATCAACGGCAATGGTTCTTTCGCTAAAGTCCGTTTTTACTTCTTTTCCGTTTTTGTCAAAAAATATCGAGCAAATCTCTCCAACTGCGCCTGTCTTGTAAAGACTTTCTATCGCCTCACGTCCGAAATCGCCTACCCATATGAGATTGGAAGATTTAACCTGCGCACCTATGCCGACAATGCCGATATTCAATTTTTCCCAAAAGGCAGAAATTTTTTCGTAATTAGCATCTTGCATAATAGCTTGACGAATTTCAGCGGTACGCGTAATTGCCGGTGCATAAAGATACTGGCATTGTGCATCAAAGGCTCTTGAAAATTGGTAGCAAAGCGTATTGACGTGATATTCGCTGTTGATATTTTCCGGTCCGCCAACTAAAGGGACTAAATTGAATTTTGACTTCGGCAATCTTTCTTGAGCCGAAAGATTTACCAATTCGCGAATTGTAGTACCCCAAGACAAACCTATTACTTGATTCGGTGCTACGATACGCCGAAGAAGATTTAATCCCGCACGCGCCATATTTTGCTTTACTGCCAATAAGTCATAACTGCGCGGCACTATGTAGACTTCTTTTAAGCCGAAGCGTCTTTCCATTGCCACTTCTAATTCTTCGTAATTGCCATTTTCCACGACGATTTTCACAATGCCGTGATCAAATGCCTTCTTTAAATACTTGCTGATAGTTGTACGTTCCACGCCGAGACGCTTGGCGATGTCAACCTGTTTCATATGATCGTAATAATACATATTCGCAACTTTTATCAGCATTCGTTTTTCGACCGGAAGCATTTTGCTTTACCCTCCTTCGTGAAACTTTCTTTTGGAAAATTTCTTTTATCATGTTAAAAGCATATTAAAAGATTTTTTTTCTGTTAGCAAGCTTTTCAAGCCCAATTGCAAAATTTATGGCTGTATTTTGCCGATATTTCCTAATTCGTGTCACGAATGGCTAATTACTATAACCTTTGTGCATTTGTGTTTGTTATCACATTTGTGATATTTTCGGCGTTATTGACTGTGTTATACTTTGCCTAAAATTTTTGGCTTGAATATAGCTTTTTTGCGTGTTATTATTTCATAAAAAAGTTTTTCAAATAAATTGTGAGGTAACACCATGAAAAAATTTTTAATGACGCTGGTATTGTCAATGTGTCTTTTTGTAAATCACGTACTGGCGGCGGATGCGGAGAGTGTTTTAAATTCCGCGCAGTTGACGCCGACGCTTACGGGGTTTGAACCATGCGACAGAATGGTTTTGTACACGTTGGATCGAATGATAACGCCGGACATGTCGACTTATGCGAAGGTGCAGGCGTGTTACGATTGGCTGATAGTGCATTGTCATTACGGCGACAATGTAAACCGTCTGCAATATGTTGATGAAGCGTATGGACCGGGACGCGCCGCCGGAATTTTAGAAAATTGTGTAGGTGCTTGCGACGATTACTCCTGCGCGTTTGCCGCAATGACACGGGCTATAGGTTTAAACTGCTATACTGTATACGGTCAAACTTCGCGCGCTGACGGCGGCTACACGGGGCATATTTGGTGCGTGATAAAAGTTGACGGCGTGGAATATGTTTTTGATCCGCAGGTTGAAGACAATATCGCAGGCGGCGGCGACATTTATTATTACAGATTCTGCAAGACTTATGATGAGGTTTCTGAAAATTATATTCCGCAACGCATTGAGACAGACTATTTTACGCCGTTGTATTAATGTTTAGCCGGTAACCGGTAATTACTCACTACTGACTACTCACTACTTACTAAAGGAGCAAAAATGAATAAATTAGAAAAATCTTTGACAGCATTTAATCATGCAAAAAAATTTATGCCCGGCGGCGTCAACAGTCCCGTCCGCTCATACAGCAGCGTTGACTGCAACCCGCCTTTCATTTCTCACGCTAAAGGCAGTCACATTTACGACATTGACGGCAACGATTATATTGACTACGTCGGCTCATGGGGTCCTATGATTTTAGGGCACGCCCACCCGCAAGTTGTGAATGCGCTGAAAAAAGCCGTTGAACGCGGTACGAGTTACGGCGCACCTACCGAGCTTGAAACGCGCCTTGCCGAATTGGTACAGAAAATTTTTCCCAGTATGGAAGTTATGCGCATGGTAAATTCCGGCACTGAAGCTACCATGAGCGCGATTAGAGTTGCACGCGGCTTTACAAATCGTGACAAGATTGTAAAATTTATCGGCTGTTATCATGGACACAGCGACAGTCTTTTGGTAAATGCAGGTAGCGGTGCGGCAACTTTCGGTGTACCGTCAAGTCCAGGCGTTACGGCGAATACCGCGCAGGATACAATAGCTCTGCCGTACAATGACGTTGACGCGGTGAAAAAAATTTTTGATGAATGCGGTGAAAAAATTGCGTCGGTTATCGTTGAACCGGTTGCCGGAAATATGGGTCTTGTACTGCCGAAAGAAAACTTTTTGCCGACACTGTGCGAGGTTACAAAAAAATTCGGTGCGCTTTTAATTTTTGATGAGGTTATGTGCGGTTTTCGCGTGGCATTGGGAGGTGCGCAGGAGAAATATAAAATTACACCGGATTTAACGTGCTTGGGAAAAATTATCGGCGGCGGTTTACCATGCGCGGCGTACGGCGGCAGGGCTGACATTATGCGAAATGTTTCGCCGGACGGCAGAATTTATCAGGCGGGAACTTTAAGCGGCAACCCCCTTGCAATGACGGCGGGTATTGAGACGCTTAAAATTTTAATCGATACGCCGAATTTTACGGAAGATTTAACTAAAAAAACTTCCGCGCTTGTCGAAGGCTTGAAAG
>CAJOKY010000127.1 GCA_905235425.1 uncultured Selenomonadaceae bacterium | reverse complement strand
CCGCTTGAAATTATTGGCAACAAGTTCAATTTTAACGCAAAAAAATAAATTAGCAACAGTCCAACGAAAAAATTCGGCATTGAATTTCCGGCAAAGCTTAAGCCCCTTATTATATAGTCGACAAATTTATTTTGCTTAACCGCCGCGATAATTCCCAGCGGCGTAGCAATGAATATCGTCAACAGCATTGACACGAGCATTAATTCAATCGTCGCCGGCAATTTTTCAGCGAATGTTTCAAATACCAATTTGCCGCTGATAAATGACCTGCCCATATCGCCGGTAGCCACGCCTTTTAACCAATTCCAATACTGCACTAAAAACGGTTGATCTAATCCCAACGCTGCACGTACAGCCGCCTTAACTTCTTCTGAGACGCTGCCTTGTTGCCGAAACATCATGTCTACCGCGTCTTCTGCCGAAAACTGCATCATTGCGAAGGTTAAAAACGTTATCCCCAGCAAAATCGGTACCAGCAAAATTAATCGGTTGAAAATATATTTACGCATAAAAAAAACTCCTTGAAAAATTTTCGCAGAGAATTTTATATTAATCGAAAAAATTTTTTAACCCGCGCAGGGGGATAGGGGGAATTAGGAATTAAGAATTAAGAATTAAGAATTGAGAACAGCTAACACCTAACATCTAAAAGCTAGCCGCCAATCCCGCATAAAAGCCGTTCAATTTAAAATCGCCGTGAACACTGCGCCAATTTATCTTCGCGTCAATATGCCGAAAACCGACGTTGCACGAAAAATTTTTATTCGCCATATATCGCAAGCCGCCTTCAAAATCGCAAAGGTGCCCATGTCCGCCCAACACTATGCCTGAAATGTTTGTGTAAATTTTTACCTTAGGACGCACCGCCATTTCCAACGCAATGCCAATCGTCGGCATCGGGAAAAAATAATTTTCATCCTGCCTGCCGCTGAAATTTTCCACACTGCCGCGCCATTTAATGCCGGTAACGCCGTAATTCCACGCCGCCCGCGTCCCCATTAGCGAAAAAATTTCTCTGTCAATATTCAGCTTGATATAGTGCAAATCACTTTCAGCCTTAACGTCGCCGATAAAATTTTTCCCGCCGAAAGTCAAGACGTTATCAAAAGTCCCGCCGCCGTATTCTTTCAAGCGCAGGTAGTCAATCGAAATATTTTTGTAGCGAAAAATAAATTCCGGCGCAACATTGCTGTCAAGTCCCATATGGTTGAAGTTAAAAGCGTCGTCGCCGGTTTTGACTTCGTGCGATTTTACATGTCCGTCCATACTCGGAAAAAAAATCCGCGCCTCGACAGTTACGGGAAAATCTTTCCTCAACCTTTCGGACGCTATCTTAATGCCGCGTTTAGCCTTTTCATCGTCGCTAAGCTCCTCGTCTTCGGATTCGGCAAAACCTACGGCGCAATTCGTCAAAATTAAAATCAGCGTTAAAATCGACAGAAATTTTTTCAAGATTTATCCTTAACCTCATCATTCTGCTTTACCAAAAATAAATTCCGGCGCAACGTTGCTGTCAAGTCCCATATGGTTGAAGTTAAAAGCGTCATCGCCGGTTTTGACTTCGTGCGATTTTACATGTCCGTCCATACTCGGAAAAAAAATCAGCGCCTCGACAGTTACGGGAAAATCTTTCCTCAACCTTTCAGACGCTATTTTAATGCCGCGTTTAGCCTTTTCATCGTCGCTAAGCTCCTCGTCTTCAGATTCGGCAAAACCTACGGCGCAATTCGTCAAAATTAAAATCAGCATTAAAATCGACAAAAATTTTTTCAAGATTTATCCTTAACCTCATCAGTCTGCTTTAACAAAAATTTTTGAGAATAATCCGTGACGCGCTTAACAATATTTTTTGTAGCGTCCTGCAACGCCTTCAAGTAAGCTTCGTCGTGCGCGTCGTCATAACCTTTGGACGGCTTTTTCTTAAGCTCGGCTTGCCCCGTCAAATTATATCGCCATAACGTCGCGCCGGTTTCAGCGTTTATCAGCTGTACCTGCAACGCCGCGCAGTAGACATTGCGCTTGCGTGAACCCGCGCCGCCTACATCAAAATCCGCGCCAATACCAATTCCCCAGTGACTGTGCCGGTGCGAACCCGTACCAATGCCAATACCGATTCGCGGGCTGTCGTTGTAGCCTTGAATAATTTGATCCGCACCAAGTCCCAAAATCGTACACTTGACAATGTATTTGACGCCGAGATTTTCATAAAAATTTTTATCATCTTCGCTGAAAGGCGTATCGGCAGGCGGCGCGTATATGAAAAGTTCGCCGACATCAGCTGCAGTTTTTTTATCGCCCAACGTCTTGGCGTCAAAAATATTTTCGCTTAATTTATTTTCCGTGTCAATGACGTTAAAAATTTTTTCTGCGCGGAATTTTTCAATCAGCATTTCACGCAGTCTTAAATTTGTTTCAAGCTCTATAAAATTTGTAACGTCCGAAACATCGATAAAAATTTTCAGCCGCTGTTCAATCGGAATTTCAACCGCCTTATCCTTCGCGCTGACATTCACCGTGCAAAATAAAATCAGCATAAACGCCAAAAAAATTTTTCCAAGCATAACCGTCACCTCAAAAAATTTTCTGTTCATAATCCTTAATACCTATTCCCTAAATAAAAATTTTTTGTTATAATATTCAGAAATTTGGGCGGTAAAATTTACCGTCTGAAAGTTTATCGTTCAAAAAATTTTTTGCTAAAGAGGGGAAATTTATGAAGGGTAGCGGCACGAAACCGATTTATGTAATTGGTCACAGAAATCCCGACACGGACTCAATTTGTTCGGCGATAAGTTACGCGCACTTGAAACAGGCGTTGGGCGTAAATGCCGTAGCTGCGCGTTGTGGAAAAATTAACAATGAAACTAAGTACGCGCTTGAATATTTCAAAGTAGATGAACCGCTTTTAGTTACGGACTTGTATCCGCGCGTTAAAGACGTAGCGCTTGAGTGCAAGATAGTCATTCGACAGCACGACACTTTGAAACATCTCGGCGAAGTTATGCGCAGAAATGAATTGCAATCCATACCGGTTACCGACAGCAAAGGCGAATTGGTCGGCATTGTTTCAGTTGGCGACTTGGCTAAACGTTACTTTTTGGAATTGGGCTTGCAAAATCTTGCTGAAATGGGCGTACGTTATCGCGACATAATTCAAGCTACCGAAGCTAAGGTCTTGGTTGCAGGCGACGAAAATGCATTTATCGAAGGCGCGATAGCCATTGCGGCGGGCAGTGCTGAAACTACTGTTTCGTTACTTCAGCCGAATGATATTGTTTTGGTAGGCGACCGCAGTGTCGATACCTTGAATAAAATTTTGGATACCGGCGTTTCTTGCATGTTGGTTACCGGCGGTTGCAGAATTGCGCCTGAAGTTTTGGAGAAGGCGGAAAAATTAAAAGTCTTCGTACTGGTTTCACCTTACGACACGTACATTGTCGGCAGACTTTTGAATCAGTGCGTACCGGTACGCCGCATTATGCACGCCGAGCCTATTTGTTTCCGTCCTATGGATTTGCTCAGCGACATTAAAGGCATTATGGACGAATACCGTTTCCGCAGTTATCCCGTCGTGGAAAACGGCAAGCTTGTTGGAATTGTCAGCGCCGATGAAATTATGATGCCGGAGCGCGAAAAAGTCATTTTGGTTGACCACAATGAACGCGGGCAGGCGGTTGAAGGCATTGAAGACGCGAAGATTATTGAGATTATCGACCACCACAGATTGGGCGGCGTACAGACTTCCGAGCCTATTTATACGCGTCAAGAGCCGGTAGGTTGCACGTGTACAATCGTTGCCAATATGCACTGGCACAGAGATATTGAAATTCCGCCGTCAATCGCCGGACTTCTTCTTAGCGCCATTATTTCCGATACGGTTTTGTTTAAATCACCCACTTGTACCGCGAAAGATAAAAAGACTGCTGAAAAGCTTGCCGAAATTGCGGGCGTTGACCTTAAGGAATACGGGCTTGCAATGCTCCGCGCAGGCGCAGGTATCGGCGGAAAATCGCCTACTGAAATTGCCAAAAACGATATGAAAGAATTTAAAATCGGTGACTACAGAATTATTGTCAGCCAAATTTCCGTCATGGATCCCAAAGAAGTTTTGGATATTGAAGACAAGCTTATTGAGGTTATGAAGGATAACTGCGACCGTGAAGGTTTCGATATGCACCTGCTTATGGTTACGGATATTTTGGAAGAGGCGACGTACCTGCTTTATGCCGGTTCACCGCGTACACTTATAGGCGAGGCGTTTAAGAAAGATGCAAGCGGTACACACGTTTATTTGCCGGGCGTTATGAGCCGTAAGAAACAGATTATCCCGCCGCTTTCTGAAGCTGTAAAGAGAATTAAGCCGCAGTGATAGATTGTAGAGAGTAGATTGTAGAGAGTAGAGAGTAGGGAGTAGAATTTACAACCTACAACCTACCCTCTACCTCCTACACCCTACCCCCTAATAAAAAATCCGTCCGCAGTTTTTGCAGACGGTTATTTTTTTATACATTGTCAAAAATATTATCAAGTTCACCATTACTTGACGCGCGGCGTACCTGTTCGCGTACAGCGCTTTTTGAAATATCAAGCCGCTTGAAAAATTTTTGCCCCGCGACATCTTTTTCACGAATCAACTCAAGCCTGCCTATGATTTGGTTTTCTTTTGCATACTCGGCTAATCCCCGCGCCTTGCCGATATTATCGCGCCGATTGGGATCGTGCGGCTCCAAAATGTCAACTATGTATTCGCCTTCGACGCGACGCACTATTAAAAAGTCGGGATAAAATAATTTATATTCGTGCCGTTCATCTTCGTACACAATGCAAAGGGAATAGCTTTTACCCGCCGCATTTCTTATCCAACATACAAAATCTTCTCGTTGCATTTCTTCTGCCAAAATTTTTTCTTCCCAACCATTCAGCTTAATTTTTGCCGTGCCGGTCTTCCTGTCAATGAACAAATGCCCCTCGTAAACCGTACCGTCGGCGTCCTGCATGAAATTGATTGACTCCGGCAAATAAAAATTTGTCTTGCTGACTTTATCGGCGTCAAAAACAATTTGGTCATATTCAGCCTTGTCACTGCCTGTAAACCTTGCCGTCGCCTTTCGGTAAGTGTCTATCAATTCGTGGAATTTATCTTTTGCAAATTTTTCAAGATTTTCAAGGCAGGCGGCATTCTGCACAAAAAGTATCACGTCAATTTTGCAATCAATAATGCCGTACGTGTCGGCAAAAATATTGACGTAATTCAGCGCGATGCCTTCATTTTTTAAAATCGCCTCTGCATTGGCAAACTGCCTGTCTATATCGGTGTCCGTCGTAATGAAAAGATTGGTCTTGACGGCTTGATTGATAATGTTTCCGGCAGAATCCAGTACGGTCTCTTTGAGTTTAAAGATCTTGACTTCCTTGTTAAGCTTTTCATACTCGCCGCTGATTTTAAGTTCGTCAATGTAACGGCGAATAAACGCCGCAATTTCATCAAGCGCACTTTGAAAAGCGTCCAACCAAATTTTTCTGCGCGAAAAAAAGCTTGAAAGTTTAAGCCAAGACTTTAAATAATCGTTGCTCGGTCTGTAATTCAATTTGTATGTCTGCAAGCCCATTTTGTTTATCGCCTTGACAATTTCTGTACGGGCTATCGGCTCATCAATCTGCGCGGGGTCTGCCGTGACCGTTTCAAAAATATACTCCTCATCAAAACGCTTAACCGCAGAATTTTTTTCTGTGTTACCGACATTTTCAGCGACATTTTTATTTTCAGCGCTGTATGAAAATTTTTCTGTCGAAGTTGCCGTAGAAATTTTGGCAGGCGTTTTGAACCTATACAGAGGCGGAACGTTAGTAACCGTAAGCGTGCGGTTTTGGATTGAATCTAAACTTTCACTTGTAACCTCCGCCGGAATTGTGCCGCCTTCCGCTTGCTTGTAAGCGTCAATGATAGATTGGACGGTAGCTTTATCAAAATGCGGCAGGAACAAACGCACTTCATTTAAAGTGTCGTCAAGTTCAACGCGTCGGTGTAACGGCGTGCGAATCATCCTGCCTAAAAGCTGTGCAATGTATGTCGCGTCAACTGCATGCCGAAATGACATCATTGTTTCGGCTTGCGGGCAATCCCAGCCTGTCGATAAATTTTCTTTGAAAAATACTACTCGAATTTTTTCATTGCCTGATATACTTGAAGGCTCTGCATACGGTACGCGCAGATTGTTTATCTGTATATTTGCCGGACTTTGTCCGAAAGTATGTACCACTTCGCCAATTTCAAACGTTATCCCCGTACGCGCAGATATTCTCTTTAAGCACTCGTCAAGGTTCGTCGCCGATAATTTACTGCTGTTCGCCGCAATGTTTTCTACCTGTATCACGAAGACGGGATTAAAAATTTTTTCGCCCTGTTCTCTTAAATATTTTTGCCAATGCTCGCACTTATCTTTCCAATCATCCGCCGCCGCTTCCAATACCGCCATTTCTCTTGACGCGGCTTTATTTTGTTCTTCGTCTGGGTAAACTACGATTATTCTTTCTTTCAACAAGCCGGAATCTTGTACTTCTTTTTCAGTAACTTCTACCGGTGGCGGTTTAGATATTGAAATTTTCGCCAATAAATCTTCAAAGCGTTTCGGCGTGGCTGTCATACCGATAACTACCGGCACGGGCGATAGGTTGTCTGCCTCACTGCCTTTGATAAATTTCTGCATTATCGTTGTGGCTTGTCCTGCATCTTTGCCCTTCATGCCTCTGTGCGCTTCGTCG
>CAJOKY010000126.1 GCA_905235425.1 uncultured Selenomonadaceae bacterium | reverse complement strand
GTTACGGCAGATAAAATTTCGGCGGAAATTTTAAAACTTTATCGCGGTGAAAATTATCGTGAAAAAGTTGTCGCCGAATTGCAGGACGCCTGCGCGAAGTTGGGCGATAAAGGCGCGGCTGCAAGAGTTGCACAAAAAATTTTGCAAGTAGCTGGTAGCCGGTAGGTTGTAGCTTGTAGGGGTGAAAAAAATCTACGCATTACGCTTTACGAATTAGAAAATATTTTTTTGTCGCGGTATTGTATTTTTATTTGATGAACGTCTTTTACTTGGACGTCGGTCAACTTATGGGTTCAACGTATATAATCCCGTCAATCCTGCCGATGATTTCAATATTGACGCTGGCGCAATTCGGCACGGATGACATAATTTTTTCACGTAGACATTGTTTAAACCTGCTGACAGGTCTTGCGTGGTGCATGACGTTTATTTTGGTATACACGTGGACTTATCAGCAAGCGTGGTTTATGTCGCTTATATGCTACGATTTTGTCGTAGGTACGGCAATTTTTTTATTTCTGTCGAGCTTAGAAAGTTTGCTGGCAAAAATTTTTCCGATAAAAATCACGGCGGCTTTAATCTGCGCGTTGACTTTTTTATTTTGGCTGATACCCTTCGTGCAAGCGGTTTATTACTGTATGTTTTGGCATTGCCTTTCACCCGCGTCATTAATGGCGCTGTACCTTACAAATTGGCGTGAAAGCATTGACTTCATACGCGCAAATATCGGCGACGTACCGGCAATTTTAATTTTGCTGACGATAGGATTTTTGCTTAGGAAAGTTTATTTGTCACATGAAAAAATTTTGATTGAACTGCGCGAAAAAGTTTTTGACAAGTATAAAATCTGCGCGGCGGCTGTGACATTTATCACGGCAACATGGGCTCTGATTTACTTCGTGCCTCAAACTTCAATAGCCGGATTGTGGAAAGTTGTCACAGATTATGTTGCCGAAACCGAAAAATATTCAGTTGGACATTCAGAAAGAGTTGCGACGCTTGAAATTGATTCGACAAAAACTTTGGCGCAAAAGGCGAAAGGCACGGTAATTTTTGTAATCGGCGAATCGGCAAGCCGCACGTATATGCAGGCGTTTAATCCCGCCTTCCCGTATGAAAATACAACGTGGCTGTCAAGTAAAGGAACAGGGATTAGGGAACAGGGATTAGTTGATGAAAAATATCCCGCGCCGATAATTGACAAAGACTTCAAAGCTACTGCCGAAAATACGCCGAATCTTGCACCTTCGGACGGCGAATTTATAATTTTTAAAAATGCCTACGCGTCGTGGTCGCAAACCGTTCCGGTACTGCAACGCGCTTTGACTGAACAAAGTCAATACAACGACAAGGAATTTTACAATTCCGTTTCAATCGTGGACGCGGCGAAGAAAAGCGGTTACAAAACTTTTTGGTTCAGCAATCCGAATACGACAGCGCGGTTACGCTTGTTGCAAAAACTGCCGACGTTTCCGAGTGGACGGACGACGCTTACGATTTTTCGCACAAGTACGACGAATCTTTACTGAAATTTTTGGAAACTGTGGACGGCGCGGAAAATAATTTTATCGTGTTGCATTTAATGGGCAGTCACATTTACTATAACAGCCGATATCCGCGCAGTTTTAAAAAGTGGACGACGGCGGACGGCACGGGTATGATGCTTGCCGCGCCTGCTTATGCCAATACAATTTTGTACACGGATTTTATTTTGTCGAAGATTTTTGATTATGCGGAGAAAAATTTAAATTTGCAGGCTATGATTTATTTTTCGGATCACGGTGAGGACTTGCAAATTTCGCACAATCCCGACGTTTTCAGTTTTGATATGGTACGCGTGCCTATGTTTGTATATCTTTCGCCGGAATATGAAAAAAATTTCCCCGCGCAGGTTGCGACGCTTAATCAGCACAGGGAAAAATATTTTACAAACGATATGATTTTTGATACAGTTTGCGGAATTTTAAATGCGCCGTCGAATCATTATGACGCGGGACAAGATTTTTCTTCGCCGCAATATCGATTTAACCGCGATAATTTAACTACAATGTTGGGACAGCGAAAAATTTCGGATGATAGCCGGTAAAAAATCTGTTCCCTGCTCCCTAATCCCTGTTCCCTGATTAGCTTTTAGCTTTTAGCCGTTAGCTTTTAGCTTTTAGGTGTTAGACTGTTCCCTGCTCCCTAATCCCTGTTCCCTAAAAAACCCCTTGACAATTTGCCGCAAATATTTTAATATAAGCAACGTCTTGAAACACGGGGACGTAGCTCAGCTGGGAGAGCGTTTGACTGGCAGTCAAGAGGTCGAGGGTTCGAGCCCCTTCGTCTCCACCAAATTTGAAATTATTTTTTGAAATAGATTAATAAATTCGGTTTTCGCCGAATTTTTTTTTGTAAAGATTGCGAGATGAGTAAATGGAAAATGTAATTGGATTGACGCAGGACAGAGCGCCACTTTTTGAAGCGTTGGAAAAAATGAAAGCAACGCGGCTTGTACCTTTCGACGTACCGGGTCATAAACGCGGACGCGGAAACCATGAACTGGCGGAATTTTTGGGACAAAATTGTTTAGATGTGGACGTAAACTCAATGAAGCCGCTGGATAATTTATGCCACCCCGTTTCAGTGATTCGTGACGCTGAAATTTTGGCGGCGCAGGCATTTGGCGCAGAAAATTCTTTTTTTATGGTAGGCGGCACGACTTCTTCAGTGCAAGCAATGATACTTTCGACGGTTAAGCCTAATGAAAAAATTATTTTGCCGCGAAATGTTCATCGCAGTGCGATAAATGCGCTAATACTTTGCGGCGCGTCGCCGATTTACGTCAATCCGCAGGTTGATGAACGTTTAGGAATTTCACTCGGTATGAAAGTTTCGGACGTTGCGGCGGCAATAAAAAAAAATCCCGATGCAAAGGCGTTACTCGTCAACAATCCCACGTATTACGGCATTTGTTCAGACATTGAGGCGTTGACGAAGTTGGCGCACGAAAACGGTATGAAACTTTTGGCAGATGAGGCTCACGGTACGCAATTTTATTTCAGTTCGCGCTTGCCGAAATCTGCAATGAGTGTCGGCGCTGATATGGCGGCTGTGTCAATGCATAAATCCGGCGGCTCGCTCACTCAATCTTCACTGCTTTTAACCGGAAAAAATATTAATAAAGGCTACGTTCACCAAATTATAAATCTTACGCAATCTACAAGCGGCTCGTACCTGCTTATGGCTAGTTTGGATATTTCGCGCAGAAATTTAGCGCTTAACGGCGAAAAAATTTTTGACGGCGTGATTGATTTAGTTGAGTATGCGCGCGACGAAATAAATTTTTTAGGCGGTTGGTATGCGTATGGGCGCGAACTTGTCAACGGCGATTCTGTTTTTGATTTTGATACGACAAAACTTTCAATTTTCACGCGCGCGGTCGGTCTTGCCGGTATTGAAGTTTATGACATTTTGCGCGATGAATACGATATTCAGCTTGAGTTCGGCGATATTGCAAATGCGCTTGCTTATGTTTCAATCGGCGACAGAAAAAAAGATATTGAGCGGCTTATTTCAGCACTTGCCGACATTAAACGAATTTATCGCAAAGACCCTTCGCGCCTTTTGAAAACTGAATATATTGAGCCGATTGTAGACGCCACGCCGAAAGAAGCGTTTTATTCAAATAAAAAATCTCTTCCACTTGAAAATTGTGCGGGAGAGACTGCGGCAGAATTTTTGATGTGTTATCCGCCAGGCATACCGATTCTTGCGCCAGGCGAAAGAGTTACGAAAGAAATTTTAAATTATATTCGTTATGCAAAAAGAAAAGGCTGTCAAATTACCGGTCCTGAAGATATGTCGATTCGTAATTTGCAGGTTATGTCTGCCTAAATGTCAAACTGAATGATTCTACTTAATATCATAAGCTAAAATCCTGTCGAAGAGTCAAAACCAAATGTCCAATGTGAAAATGATATAAAGCTGTCAGCAGAAACCGTAGTGCCGTAAAGCAATTCGCGAATAGTTGAGGAACTTCCGGCGTTGCCCACGCTGTAATCTAAAAATTCTTCTGTCATTTCAGACATACCCGGCAAATCGACGCGCAGATTATCAGCAGTCAGTACAAGGTGATTATCTTCAATCGTTTGACTCATTGTACCGGGCGTAATGTAATTTCCAAAAGAAAGTTTATCTTCGTCAATATTTAAATCCATAAGTGCAACGGTGCGCGTATCAGTACCTAAAGAAAATACATCCGCGCCGTCGCCGCCGGTAACCGTAGCACTTGCGCCGGTAATAAGCAACTTGTCATCATTTTTCGTAGCGGTAGCATTCCAGCCGCCTGTTATGATAATCGTCTGTTGGCGGTCTGTATCGGTATCGGCAACGTAAATATTAATTGAGTTGACAGCGCCGACCGTTGTATCATTGCCCGACGTGCCGTCTGTTTGAAAAATCGGCGTCGTGTATGTATCGGAATTTTGAGTGGCTACAAAATATCCTGTCTGATTTTCCGGCACAAGATTAAGATCAACAATGTTCACCATATCAGTAACAATTTCGCCAAAGATTGACGGGAAACCTTCGCCTAAAAGATAAAATTTTCCGCCGGTAGCATTGGCAAGAGGCTCCCATTCACTTCGGCAATAGTCTGATAAATATCCATAACCTTCTATGTAGCCGTAATCATAACCTTCTGAACCTACAACGTCCATAACAATTCCGCGTGATTTTAAAGTATTATTAATGTCAGTTGCATTTTTAATTAACTTATCGTCGCAATCTTCGTTAGTTACAACGATAAATCTTTTCGTGGTATCGTCCTCGTCTGAAACGATAGACATTGCCGATTCAACCGCATTCAAACCGTATTCAGTGTCGCCGTAAGTTGAAAGATTTTCTACCGCCGTATTAAATTCGTCGATATCAGAAGTAAGATAATTATCATTTGAAAAAGTTTGTGTGAAGGCATCTTTTTCGTAATAAATTAAACCGAAACGAACATTGCCGACGCCGCTATTTTTTAATGAATTTGCAAAATTTTTGACATTGTCTTTAACTCCTGCAATATGTTCATCCATACTGCCGCTTACGTCAATTATAAAAACAATGTCATAATCTTTGCCGCTTGAAACGGTTATCTGTTCAACTTCGCCTGAAAATCTGCCGTCGACAACTTGATAATTTCCTGCCGCGCTGACAATACTGTCGTCAATATCGGCAAGAGAATTATTTTCTGAAAGTGCAACAGTACCGCTCCACGCACTTTTAATTGACGTTAAATCAGCTGAGCTTTCAATACTTGCCGAAGTATTAGCGGCATTGGAAGTAAAAGTCGCGCCGTTAATCGTAACTGCGTCAGTGCTGTCGAAAATATAATTAGCGCCGCCTGAACCGACGCTGATAACGTCGCCGCTACCTGCAACTATTGAGACGCCACTCAAGCTATCAATGGAGCTTACAGAAATTGTATCCGCGCCTTCGCCGCCGTCAACAGAAACAGTCGAGCCGCCTGAACCTTCCCAGCCCCCTATACCGTAATTACCGCCGGAAATTGAAATTAAATCGTTACCAAAGCCGCCGGTTATCGTAACCTTAGAAATATCAATGCCTTTATCATTATCGGCGCGAATAATTATTTTGTCGTCACCTTCGCCGCCGTCAACAGTTGCAGTAGTTTTATTTTCTACAGCTTCCGAAATTCCGCCGTGAATACCTTCATTGCTACCGTAAATGTCTATGGTATCGTCGCCAATGCCGCCGCCTATTGAAACAGTTGAAGGGTGAAGAGCATCGACGCCACCATAAAGATTAATCGAATCGTCGCCTGCGCCGCCGTCAACCGTAAGAGTAGAAAACTCAACGCCGTAGGAACTGCCATAAATGCTGACGGTATCATTTCCACCGTTAGCGTAAACTGCACGAAAGGTGCTGTCTATAGGATCTGATTGAATTGTTTCCGCATTTTCTGTACCGTTGACAACGGAAACACTTTCGTCTACGGTTGTTGTACCGTCACTTGAGATAATCGTTGCCCAATCAGCGAAACGCTGAATATCAAAAATAAATTCTTTCACGACCGCACCTCCTTAAATCGAGCGTTGCATTCTCATCATGGCGTTAAAGCCGCGATTATATCCAATCCAGCCTGTAGCGTTAATGTCAAGCAGCCAGGGATTATTCATATTCGGTTTAATCTGCCAGCCCAACTCCAACATACCGCTTGAACCCTTTGAGCCATCTGAATGTTTATTGTAGTCAAGAGCAGTAGCCGTAGCGCCGGAAGTGGATTCGTACTGCCACGCAAGCCCCGTGTAAACGCGGCTAATGGCGCTTGTACGCGTCGTAAAGCGATAACCTATTCTCATCTTCTGCGCGTGTACGGAGCTGAAATCTACGTGTTCGCCGCTTGATAAATCCGAATCCATAGATCCTTGATGCGCATATGAATAAATGCCGTAAATATCCAAAACATTATTGGCATTGAATTTTTTTGCAACACCTAAGCGTATATGACCGGCAAATACCGGCGTAGACATATCGTAGGTTACACGAGATTTTTCACCTGCAATAAGAAAATCGTTTGATGCAAATTCACTTTCTGCGCGACCGCCGCGTAAACTTGCCTCGTAGTAAAAGCCGTTGTGATTTAATCTGCGCGCAATAAAACCGCCGGCAGTGTACTTCGTCATACCGTTGCCGCGAATACCGTTTGGCAACTGACTATCATAACTGCCGTGAGCGTATTCAAATATTGGCGCAATGAACCAAGTCCCCGCTTTGCTGTCAAGTGAACGCGCCAAGCCGAAATCGAAATTGCCGCGCTTAGTAGTCGTCCAAGTGCCGGTACCGGTTTTAGTTTTGATTCGTCCGCCGCCTGCATTTATAAAAATATTAAAGCCGCTTGCCTGATGAACGTCCAATGTATCCTCCGCGCTTGAAGATTCTGCACCTTCTTCAGCAATTTGTTCAATCATCATATCGGTAAAGGGATCGGGGACATCTATAGGCAGGTACGCAAATTCCCGCGCAGATTCGGGAATGGGGTTGCCGGTATCGCCGATAAGTTCACCAACCGTAGCCGTAAGCTCTGTGCCGTCAGCAGAAGTTGCAAGATTCATACCGTAAACCGCCGTACTGCCGCGCGTGATTGTGCCGCCGTCATAAGAAGTACCGCCTACAACGTCCGCACTTGCCGATAAGCCGTTATAATTTGTCGACGATACATCCAGGCCGTTTGAATTGTAAATGACGCTGATTTTATCGCCGGTAGTAAGCGGCGAATCGCCATGCATTGATATACCGATTTTGTCAAGTCCCAAATTCGTAACTCCGCCGGTAAGCGTCAAAATTCTTGAGGCATTTTGCACGTCAAAAAAATTTATCTTGTCGAAATTTGAAATATTCTGCGCGGTAATGCCATAAGTGTAAATGTTAAGCGAGTTATTGGCAGGGGTGTAATTACTGCCGCTGACACCGATTAAATTTGCGCCGCTTAAATTCGGTGAACCATAAATATTTATGGAATTATTTGTGACGGGAATATTGGCAACGGTATTGTCGATTTTCGCGGCTATGACGTTACCTGTCACCGTACCGCCGGAAATATTTATGGCGTTGTCATGAATTGCAGAACCGTCTATCGCATAACGTACCTCACCGCCGACAATTTCACCTGATACCGTGCCGCCATGAATGTTTACGAAATTTTCATAAGCACTTGCAGTAAGAGCCGAGCCGCCTATAATGCCGTTTGTTATCCTGCCGCCGTAAATGTCAACCGCATTTTTGTAGACATTGCCGCCGTAAAAATTCGGTTGCGCAAAGTCAAAATTTGTACCGTTGCCGGAATAGTAATAAGCAACTTCGCCGCCGGAAACATATGACACAGTGCCGCCGTTTATAATTACTTTGTTGCCGTAAACATCGCCGACACTGCCGCTGAAATCGTACGGAAAATATACAAAGCCGCCGAGTACGCCGCCGGTAATGTTGCCGCCGTTCACCGTAATATTATTTCTGTTTGAAGGTCCCAAATTAAAGTTGCGCGTAATATCTTCGGCGCTGTTCATATTGCCGCCGTAGATTATGCTATAATCGCCTGTATGCTCGGACGTCGTTTCATTCATTGTGTAAGAATCTTCATTTACTGTAACGTCGCTTGCTTCTGCGCGGTTATAATTTGTAAGCATACCGACCGACATTAACGCCAATGT
>CAJOKY010000125.1 GCA_905235425.1 uncultured Selenomonadaceae bacterium | reverse complement strand
ATATCGCAACACGTTATGACAAATTAGCTGAATGTTTCTTGCATTTTGTGTTTCTTGCCGTTTCTGTCATTCACTTTTAATTTACCAACAACCCCTAGTACAGTGGACTTTAACCACACGGAGGTGACAGCGGTAATCTGTCCCATGCGGTTATTTTATCAAAATCCATATGGATTTTAACATCAAAATTTTACTTTATTATAGTAGGAGGTGATAAAAATGTTGAATGATATGCTTTATTATAAATCTTACGAAACTATCGGAGGTGAAAAATTTATGGCTCCTGCACCGAATCTCGGTCATAACAGCATTATCACAGAACTTATTACTAACATTAATAGTTATTGTCGCCAAAATAATTGTGGACGCGTTTTTGGCGATAATACCGACGTGCACTTGCCGGACGGAAATTTGTTTAAGCCGGACTTGGTAGTAATAAAAAAAGAAAATTACTCCATTATGAATTGGCAAGGCGCAATTTACGGCGTACCCGATATGGTTGTTGAAGTGCTTTCACGCTCAACGCGCGTAAGGGATTTAACCGTAAAAAAGGACGCTTACGAATCAAACGGCGTCAAGGAATATTGGATTGTGGATCCCTACATGAAAACGGTTGACGTTTACATTTTGCAGGACGGCAAATATAAGCTCGACGGCTCTTATACCAAATTTACTGAATATGATTGGGAAGGTTTAAACGAGGAAGAAAAAGCCGCCGCGAAATTTGAAATTAAAGTCTCCATATTTGACGACTTATTTATAAAACTGGATGATATTTTTTCTTGGGGTTTTGATGATTAAAATTAACTATCTCATTTTTATGACAGGAGGCGCTATTAAAAATCAAAGCACTTATATTAAATTCAGGCTTAGGTACACGCATGGGAACTTTGACAACGAATCAGCCAAAGTGTATGACAGAAATTTCAAGTACCGAAACAATTATAAGCCGTCAACTTCGCCAACTTGCCGCATTAAATATTTCCGAAGTCGTCATAACTACGGGATATTTTGACGACGTACTTGTAGGCTATTGCACGGAATTGGATTTGCCGCTTAAATTGACTTTCGTAAAAAATCCGGAATTTCGCAACACAAATTATATTTACTCGATTTACTGCGCACGTGAATATTTACACGACGACATTATTTTAATGCACGGCGATTTAGTATTTGAAAATGCCGTTTTGGATGAATTAATTTCTGCAAGCCGCAGTTCAATGGCTGTAAGTTCAACCTTACCAATTCCGCAAAAAGATTTTAAAGCCGTAGTTCAGCAAGGGCGTATTCAAAAAGTCGGTGTGGAATTTTTCAGCGAAGTTGTAACGGCTCAACCTCTGTACAAAATTTTGAAAGATGACTGGGAAGTTTGGCTTAGCGGCATAATTAATTTTTGTGAAAGCGGCAATGTGAAATGTTATGCGGAAAATGCATTTAACGAAGTTTCAGACCGTTGCAAAATTTATCCCGTCGATATCGGCGACAAACTTTGTAATGAAATTGACAATCCGCAAGATTTAGCCGTTGTATCTGCGCGGCTTAGGGAAATTAATTCGCGAACGGTTTATATTTGCTTTTCTACCGACATAATTCACAGCGGGCATATTGCGATAATCAAGAAGGCAAAGCAGCTCGGCAAGGTAATGGTCGGCGTCCTTTCCGATGAAGCCGTTGCAAGCTACAAGCGTTATCCAATGTTGTCATTTGAAGAGCGTAAAACTTTATTTGAAAATATTTTCGGCGTTGATAAGGTGGTTGAACAAAAAACTTTAAGTTATCGTGAAAATTTGGAGCGATATAAACCTACCTACGTTGTTCACGGCGACGATTGGAAAACGGGATTTCAAAAACCTATTCGCAATGAAGTTATGAAATGTCTTGCCTCTTACGGCGGCAGGCTAATTGAATTTCCATATTCAAATGAAGTGCGCTATAAAGAATTGGAAGAACGTACGCGCAGAGAAATTTCTTTGCCGGATATGCGTCGTGCTCGGTTGAAAAAATTGCTTGCGCTGAAAAATTTAGTCACGGCTATTGAGGCGCATAACGGATTGACGGGGCTTATTGCCGAAAAAACCGCTGTATATGAAAACGGAGAATCACGACAATTCGACGCCATGTGGATCAGTTCACTTTGTGATTCCACGTCCAAAGGCAAGCCCGATATTGAACTTGTCGATATGACTTCAAGATTTCGTACGGTTGATGAGATAATGGAAGTGACTACCAAGCCGATTATTTTTGACGGCGACACCGGCGGTAAGGTTGAACATTTCGTTTACACCGTCAGAACGCTTGAACGAATGGGCGTCTCAATGATAATTATCGAAGATAAAATCGGCTTAAAACGCAATTCACTTTTCGGCACGGAAATTTCACAGACGCAGGATTCTATAGAAAATTTCTGCAAAAAAATTTCTGCCGGTAAAAAAGCGCAAAAGTCGCTTGACTTTATGATCTGCGCGAGAATTGAAAGTTTAATTTTGGAAAAAGGTGTTGAAGATGCCTTGACGCGTGCAAAGGCTTATGTAGACGCCGGCGCTGATGCGATTATGATTCACAGCAGAAAATCTTTGCCCGATGAAATATTTGACTTTGCCGAAAAATTCCGCGCCTTCAACATACAAACTCCGCTTGTAGTTGTACCGACCGCTTTTTCACAAGTCACCGAGCAAGAATTTAAATCGCGTAACATTAACGTCGTGATTTATGCCAATCACTTGACGCGCACGGGCTTTCCTGCAATGAAAAAGGCGGCTGAAACAATTTTACTCAACCGCAGGGCTAAAGAATGCGACGAATTTTGTATGCCGTTTAAAGAAATTATCAGATTGATTCCCGAAGAATTTTAAGGGGCGTTTATGTTTACCAAACAAAAAATTATTGCCGCAGAAAATAATTACACGGCATTAGGAGAATATATTTCAAATTTGAACGTGAAAAAAATTCTGCTTGTTCACGGTAATTCTTTTTATAAATTACCTGTGGCAGAGTTTTTTCTTTCACTTAAAATTCCCGTCGTACATTTCACGGAATTTACGCCCAATCCGATTTACGATTCTGTTTTGAAAGGCGTAGACGCTTACCGAGAAAATATTTGTGACGCGATTATTGCGATAGGCGGCGGCAGTGCGATTGACGTTGCAAAGTGCATAAAACTTTTTGCGTTTATGAAGGACGAAACCGATTACCTGAGCCAAAAAATTATTCCTAATAAAATACCTTTTATCGCCGTACCGACAACTGCCGGTACAGGCTCGGAGTCAACGCATTTTGCCGTAATTTATCGCGCAGAAAAAAAATTTTCTGTAGCTGACAAAAGCGCCTTGCCTTCTGCCGTAATGTTAGATCCTGCCGCGTTGAAATTTCTGCCGCCTTATCAGAAAAAAGTTTGTCTGCTTGACGCACTTTGTCACGCGATTGAGGCGGCATGGTCCGTTAATTCTTCCGACGAATCCCGCGCGGTTTCATTTGAGGCAATTCGTTTAATCTGCGCGTACAAAAATTTTTACTTGGCTGAAAATCCCTCCGAAACCTGCCGCACGCAAATACTTTATGCATCAAGGCTTGCAGGAATGGCGATTAATCTTGCCAAAACTACGGCGGGGCATGCTCTTTCATACAAGCTTACAAGCAAGTACGGCATCTCGCACGGGCACGCCGTCGCTCTTTGTCTTGCACGTGTTTGGAAGTATATGTTAAAAAATTTAAACTGCGCGGTAAATGAATCAGTCAAAATGCAACTTCCGAAAACTTTTCAGCGCTTAGCCGAGTGCATGGGTTGTGAAAGTGTTGAGGCGGCAATTTCAACACTCCAAACATTTTTGCAAGAATTAAATTTGGCTGAACCGTTACAGAAAAATTTTTTGGAAAAAGATATTGACGATTTAGCCGAATCTGTAAACGTTGAACGGCTTGCCAACAATCCCGTAAGTCTAAACGAAACCGCGATTAAAAATATTTATAAATTGATTTTGTCAGGAAAATTTTAAAGAGGTTTAAACGTGAAAGTTGAAGATTTTGTAAAAATTTTAGGCGCGGAATTTTATGCAGGCGTCCCCGATTCGCAACTTAAGGCGCTTTGTGATTATCTTACCAATACTTTCGGCGTGGACGGCAACAAACATATTATCGCGGCGAACGAGGGAAATTGTGCTGCCGTTGCGGCAGGATATCACCTTGCAAGCGGAAAAATTCCCGTTGTCTATATGCAAAACAGCGGCGAGGGTAACATAATAAATCCCGTGACTTCGCTTTTAAGTCCGCAAGTTTACGCCATACCGACGATTTTTGTAATAGGTTGGCGCGGTGAACCCGGCATTGCCGATGAGCCGCAACATATTCATCAAGGAGCGGTTACATTGACTCTGCTTGACGATTTAGGTATTGAAAATTTTGTCGTAGACTCCAAAACTTCTGTAGACGAATTACAAAACGTCCGCGCAGATTTTCAAACCTTACTCAATCGCGGCGGGCAAGTTGCCTTCGTGATTCGCAAAAATGCCTTAACCTATGAAAATAAAGTAACGTATTCTAACGCTTATAAAATGATTCGCGAAGAAATTATTTCGCTTATCGCGCAGAAAGCCGGTAGTGACATTATAATTGCCGGTACGGGAAAAATCGGTCGTGAACTTTTTGAAGTACGTGAAAAATTGGGGCAAGGACATTCACAAGATTTTTTGACGGTAGGTTCAATGGGGCATGCCTCGTCAATATCGCTGGGATTGGCGCTTGAAAAACCTGCGAAAAATTTTTGGTGCATTGACGGCGACGGTGCTTTTCTCATGCATATGGGCGCGGCGGCAATTATCGGTGCACATAGTCCCAAAAATTTTATTCACATTGTACTTAACAACGAATCTCACGAATCTGTTGGCGGTATACCTACGGTGGCAGGTAAAATTAATTTGCCGCTCATTGCCGAAGCTTGCGGCTACAAGTACACAAATTCTGTTGCAAATATTGACGCACTGAAAAAATGTCTGGGCGAATTGCCTGCCGTACCAAAACCTGCTTTTTTGGAAATTAAATGCGCCCTATTCTCACGAAAAGATTTAGGACGCCCTACAATTTCGCCGATTGACAATAAGAAAAACTTTTTGCAAAAATTAGGAATATGATGATTGAAAGGATACCGTTATGGAAAAACCTCCTTATTTTTCGGTTATCGTGCCAATGTACAATGTGCAACGCTACATAAAACTTTGTATTGACAGTATTTTAAATCAGACTTTCAAAGATTTTGAAATTATCATAGTAGACGACGTTTCAACTGACGATTCATATAAAATTTGTCACGAACGCTACGGCAAAAATGAAAAAGTTCGTATCATTCAGCACAAGGAAAATCAAGGTCTAGGTTTTTCTCGAAACACGGGAATTGAAAATGCTCGCGGCAAGTACATTTATTTTCTTGACAGCGACGATCTTATTATGCCGAATACTCTTGAAAAAATTCATGCCGTCACTGACAAAACAGATGCCGACGTTATACGTACAGCAGGATATTGTATCACCTATCAAGATGACGATAAGCCTATTAACTTAAACTCTATGAAAACTGTTTGGGATACTTATAACACCGAAGGATTTTTAAAAGAAGATAAATACTACCGCCTTATGGAGCATTACTACATGCCGAGAAATTTTACGACGGCATGGCTTTGTTGTTACAAGCACGAATTTTTGATGAAAAATTCTATTAGATTTGAGGCGATAATTTCAGAAGACGAGCTTTTCACGATTGAAATTTATTGTTACGCCGAAAAATATTACATAATGCACAGCGCCTTTTACGTTTACCGAAAACATAAAGGCACCATTATGACTACGTACAACTACGACAGAGTAAAAAAGGCGATTAAAGCGTTGCCTATTATAGCTGATAAACTTCATAGAGTTTTGAGAAATGTTAAGCAATTTGCCGAAAATCATTTTGAAGAGCAAAAATTTCTCAAAAGAATTTTATCCGGCATGGTGATAACGCATATAAAACCGTTTTACAATAATTTTAATGCAGAATTGGACAGTATTGTTACTGAAACGTTGTTGCCGATTTTCGGTGAAAATACCAGTTTGGCAAGGTATTTTTTGGACGACTTGAGTTTAACTGCTCGACAGGTTGACGAATTAACAAAGAAAAATGCCTCGCTTACAAATCAACTTCAGAAACAGACTCAGCAAAATTCCGATCCTGCCGATAAATTGTTAGCAAGTCAAAATAATTTGCTCGAAAAAATGAATAATTTGATTGAGCAACAAAATAAAATCCTGCAACATCCAACTTCTTTTTCAACCTCGCAGGAAGTCTTTGTAAAAAATTTGGAACATGACGAAATGCGCGACGGCTTTTTGGTCACGAGTCACAGAAAAAAGTTGTGGAATGTTCAAATAGGCTTGATAAATGAATTTGCGCGTATTTGCAAGAAACATAATCTGCGCTGGTTTGCATACGCCGGAACGCTTCTCGGTGCGGCAAGACATAAAGGCTTTATTCCTTGGGATGACGACGTTGATGTTGCAATGTTTCGCCCTGACTATGAAAAATTTAAACAGGTTGCCGCTAAAGAAATTAAATACCCATATTTTTTTGATAACTGGTACAACCACCGCCTTGAAAGTGACGTGACGCCGGATTCCGAAATACAATTTCCATTTCTTACGCGTGCAAATGAAGAGCGATATTGGGGTATAGGCAGTTTTCCTACTTTTCCGGTAATAAAACTCGTACGACAATGATTGAGTTTCCTGACAGAAAAAATGCCAATCAAGGTATTTGGATTGATATTTTTCCATTGGACATAGTGCCGCCTTTCAACAACAAAAAAGACGCCGACAATTTTGAAATGGCGCGTGAATTGCTTACGGCGACTTCTCATCCGCAAATTATCAAGAATACCATTAAAGCCAATAAACCTCTAGCGATAAGTTATGACAGATTGAATCAATTTCTTAAACTTCCGTACAGACAACGCGGCATACAGTTTGATAATTTTATGTCGAAAATTTTTTCTCCAACAGAAAATGTGGGGCAATTAAGATTGTATCGAACCGGAAAAGACAAGCCTACAGCATACTCTGTTAAGGATATTGCAGAAGTAGTTTATTTGCCGTTTGAACAAATTGAAATTCCCGCACCGGCAGGTTGGGCAAATTGTTTAACGTCACAATACGGCGATTGGCAAAAACCTGCAATTTACCCCAGTCATACGCGCGATTATTTTTACAGCGCTGAAATTCCTTATACCGAATATTTTAAGAAAACGTTATTTTTATAAAAATTTTTGAAAGGATTATTATGGTTATAGGCTACACTACCGGCGTTTACGACCTTTTTCATATCGGTCACCTTAATTTGCTGAAAAACGCCAAAGGACTCTGCGACAAGCTCATTGTCGGCGTGACTGTTGACGATCTTGTACAGTACAAACACAAAAAGGCGGTGATTCCCTTTGAAGAGCGAATAGAAATTGTACGCAGTATCAAGTACGTTGATGCCGCCATTCCTCAAGAAAGCTTAGATAAATTTGAAATGTGGGAGAAACTTCATTTCGACGTGCTTTTTGTCGGCGACGATTGGTATAAATCCGAGCGTTGGGAAGAGTTGGAGAAAAAATTTAAAACCGTCGGCGTGCGCGTTGTCTACTTCCCCTACACGAAAGGTACCAGCTCCACCATTCTCAACCAAACATTGGTTGCATTGCGAAAGGAACTGACATGATTGACAAAAATTTTTGTATGAGTTCGTACTTGGCTTATCGCTACATTGAAAAAGACGGCGTGGAATTTGCCGAAGGGTTGCACCATAAAAATTTCAAAGTACCTTCTGACAGAATAAAAGTTTTCAGCGCCGGTGATATCGATTCTGCCATTGAAAAAAATTTTGAAAAAGTACGCGGCAAAAAGTTAGGCATTATGCTTTCCGGCGGTATGGATTCGGCAATATTGGCGTCGTATATGAAAGGTTGCGACGCGTACACTTTTAAATTTCTTGACGGCAATTTTCAAAGTGACGAATTTCGCCGCGCAGAATCCTACGCGAAAACTTACGATCTAAATCTGCATTACGTAAATATAAATTGGCAGAGTATTGAACCTGTAATTGATGCCGTGCTGAAAAATAAATGTGCGCCGGTACATTCGATTGAACCGCAAATTTTTTTGGCGGCAAAGCAAGCTTTAAATGACGGCGTGGAAATTATGATTGTAGGTGAAAGTAGCGATTTGATTTTCGGCGGTATGGATAAACTGCTGGCGAAGGATTGGGAATTTGACGATTTTGTAAAGCGCTACACATTTTTAAATCCTTTTGACGTGCTGGAAAATCCAGTCGACGTAAATTATTTGTTTGAACGTTATCGGCAAGGAAATAAAATTGACTTTCTTAAATTTATGGACGAAGTTTACAGCGTGGAATCTTCCGGCTCGTATATGAACGCATTTGAAACGGCGGGCATTGATTATATTGACCCGTACGCAAATTTGGAAATGGGCGAACCTTTAGACCTTGCACGAATCAGAAACGGCGAACCTAAATATTTGATTCGCGAACTTTTCAAAATGAAATATCCAAATTTTGAAGTGCCGAATAAAATTCCGATGCCGCGTCCCGTAGATTTTTATTTTGCCGATTGGAAAGGACCTGCGCGCGTTGAATTTAAAAAAGATATCGATATGAAAAAATTTACCGGCAATCAGAAGTGGCAACTGTACTGTCTTGAAAGATTTTTAAATCTGTTGGACGATGTGAATCATAATGCATAAAAATCAGCTGGTACATTGGCAGGTGGGCTACCCTGAAATACACGGCGACGAATACCCTGACAAGGCGTCGTATATAATCGGAGATGATTTATTGGCGGTGGATTGTGCAGCTGCAAGGTACATGGTGATTAAT
>CAJOKY010000124.1 GCA_905235425.1 uncultured Selenomonadaceae bacterium | reverse complement strand
TTCTGCTAAAAGTCTGGAGCGTCTTTCAAGTGAACTCAACGTTCCGCCTGACTGCGCGGCTTGAGTGGCACCGCCTACTTGCACGGGCGGAGAATTTACCATGCGTACTTGCCGATTGGTTTTTTGTGAAAGGTGCAGGGAACTTTGGGCTGGTTGCGGCGGCATAGGCGGACGTACACCGGCGCCCATTGACTGCGCCAAAACTTTTGCAAATTCTTCTGATGTTTCCGGCGGCGGCATTTGCGGCATTTGCGGCGCACCTGTTTTTACGGCTTGCGGCGTTTTCAGCATTATTGAAGGTACAAGGGAACTTTGACGCGGATTAAGTGGTTGCGGCGGCATTTGTTGACGCGCCATAGCCTGTTGCAAGGCAGGTTGTGACTGCATCATTGAATTCATAAGTTGCGGCGTTATCATCTGCGGAATTTGTTGCATCGGCATATTTATTGCCGCGTTTATCTTTTGCTCTACCAAGTCCATTTGCTGTTGCATTACGCTTATATCGTCTACTGCGTCATCTAATCTTGCAAGCAAATCTTTAATTTCGGTTGATTGACCTTCACTGCGTTTTAAAAGTTTTTTCAGCTCGGATACGCGTCCCTCAAGTTGCGTACGATTTCTTTCGGAGTGATCCAAAAGATTTTCAAGATTAGACGCCTGCTCCTGCATACGTCCTATAATTTCATTCGCGGTATTTTCTAAATCCTGCTTAAATTTATTTGTCGAATCTTCTATCTCCTGCTGATCCAGTTCGTTATGGCGTCTCTTCCTTGAATTTAGCCAAACTATAAAAATTATTCCCGCACCGACCGCTATCAGCACGATCATCAATTCGGTAATCAATTACTTCACCTTTACTTTTTACAGAAAATCTCAACTAAAAACATACCGCCTTTAAAGATACGGCGCACAATATTCAAGGAAGTATATCAAAAACGCAAAAATTTTACAATAGGCGACTTAAAACATACTCTTTTTCTTTGGCGCAAAGAAAAAGTAAGCAAAAAGAAACAGCCCGCTGAAACGACATCACGTCGTTTGCGCGGGCGGGCGCGCGTCCTTGCGCGCCTTTTTGGTTTTAATATTTTAGCCTTGACTTACGTAACTGCGCTGAGCGGCGGGAATTTTGTCCCATTCAACCATATTGGCGGAAATATTTTTTTGCAACGCATACGCCGCCGCAATGCCGCCCGCCTCGCCGATACTCATACAAGTGGGCTGAATCCTCATCGACGCCTGCAAAATAAAACTTGCACTGATACAACGTCCCGTAACAATTAAATTTGAAATTTTATCCGTGACAAGTGAACGGTACGGAATTTCGTAAAATCCGTCTTTCGGCAATCTTTCTGAAACTTTTTCACCATGCGCATCAATAAACCACGCCGTACGACAAACCGCGTCGGCAAAACGGCTCTGATTGTGGTAATCGTCTTCTACAAGATAGTACTTGCCTTTAATGCGCCATGACTCACGCGCGCCCAATATTGAGGCTTCGCGGCTTATGTATGCTTTTTCAAAACCGGGCAAATGCTTTACCAAGTAATTTGCCATGTTGCGCATCATCTTTCTGCCGTAAGTAACCGCCTTGCTGTATTCAATCGGATCTGTGGATTTAAATTTTATGGGAATTTCAGGGAAGTTGCACGACATTACGCCGGTCTTGCCGATAATTGAGAAAGCTTGCATATATTCGGCTTCTTCCTGCGTAAGTTCGCCTGTTTCGACGCCACGCGCCATAAATTCTTCAAGCTTGTAGCGTTGAGTTCTGTGCATAGCCTCCGCAATTTCAAAATACGGCGGTTTAGATTTGCACCAGTCTTCTTTTAATTCAATCGCGACGTAATTATAAAGTTTATCAATATCAATGCCGCCCATTTCAAAACGAAAACTCAGCGGCTGATTGTTGCCCGTCTTTTCATAGCCGCGCTCGTAGGGTACGCCGACATTTCGCGAAAGGTATGCGTCACCGGTTGAATCGATAAAAATTTTTGCCTTTATCGCCGCAAGTCCCGCTATTGTTTGAACAATGCAAGTTGTGATTTTATTACCCGAAGTCAGCGCGTCAACCAAAACACTTTCGTACAAAATATTTACGCCGCTTTCTTCGCACATTTCATCATAAATTAAGCTTAAAATTTCAGGATTGTGCCAAGTTCGTCCGGTTACTTTATCGTTGTAGTCTATGCCTTTTGCAAGAAGCCGTTTTTTAACTTCGGCAAGGTACGGAGTATCTGAATTTGGCGCAAAAGTACGCATAAAGGGATAAACGCAACCTATAACTGCCAAGCCGCCGAGTGCGACGCTACGTTCAATCAAAACTGTTTTAACGCCTTTTCGCGCCGCGCAGATTGCCGCCGCCGTGCCGCTGGGACCGCCGCCGCATACGCAAACATCAACGTCGTACAAAATCGGAATATCTTTACCGGCATATTTTACAGTACCGGCTGAAGATTTTCTTTCCGCCGCCTCAACATTCGCCATATCTGCAGGATTACTTAACATCGCACCTGCCGCAGTCAATCCTGCAATTTTAAAAAAGTCTCTGCGTGAAATTGGTATTGAAAAGCTCTTCAAAAAAATTTCCTCCTAAAATCTAAATTGTTTAGCAAAAAAGCCGCTGTATGAAAAAGAGCTACAGCGACTTTTTTAAACGTAATTTTTCATAGTAAATTTAAATCAGATTGAGAAGTCCAACAAGCGACCTCTTTTAGGGTCTACCGCAAAAGTTTCCTCTTCGTCTTCTTCCTGCTGTTGCGATGCATTGTAGTAGTATCCGCCGTTACGGCTTCTGCGGTCGGGATCGTCTTTAATAATGCCGCCTTCGGAATCGTCTTTGTTGCGTACTTGCGACTGTTTAAGCTCGTCATCTTTCTTTTGTCGATCCGTATAAAGGTCTTGTTGCAAGGCGATAGCGTTATTTAAATTTTGATGCACTTGACTTACGTTGCCTGAATTGGCATAGGTCATTTGCATTCCTACCGGTGTGACAACTTCCATAAAAAACACCTCCGAATCCTACTATTAACTACTCACTACTTACTACTTACTACTCACTAATCTTAAAACGGTCCGAGAGCAACTTCACCGTCACTTAATTTCATTGAGCAATGCTTGTACACTTCTTGAATATTTTTGACGACGGAATTTATTGAAAGCCGAACGCCGGGATGCATTGTATCATCAACGCGAACTTTGCCGTTTTTCATCTCTTTAAGTTTTTCTTCCAATTCGGTAATTTTCTTTTCATCGCGTTTAAGCTGTCCTGCTATAGGGAATTGGGAACGCGTCAAGGCGTTAATCTGGTCAACGCGGCTTTGCGGCAGGGTGTTAATATCCAATTTTGAAAGGGTGTTTAAAGTCTGCGTAATGTGGAGAAGTTTTTTCTTGCCTTCCTTGTAATTTTTGCAAACTTCATGATATTCTTTCTGTAAATTGGGGTCTATGCCGACGGAAACACGCGTGACTACGTTGGCATTGTTGCCCATTGTCTTAGCCAAGACTTCTTCACCTGCAACGGCAAGCCCGCCGGTAAGCTGTCCGGGCGAACCTTCAAGCGCAATTCGTTTTCCTGCGCGTAGTGTCGAATGCAAGGCAAATTTCATAATGTTAATGTCGCCGCCTGCCTCAATTATGCCGTTTTCTACGAAGGCAACGCGTACGTCGTGAACAGATTGAATTTTACCGCGTTCTGCACCTGTCAAGCCGCCGCCTACAACTACGTTTCTGCCGACAATTTCTGCGCCGTTTACACTGCCTTTAATCTCAATATCGCCGGTAGCTTTTACCAAAAATCCCTGTTGCACGTCGCCGGAAATTGTAACGGTGCCGTCAAAATCAATGTTGCCTGTAGCTACGCCGACCGAGCTTGTAATTTCAAGTCTCGGGTCTACGCTGATTTTATTGCCTGTATCGACAATCTGTCCGTTAATCGCGGCAACAAGCTGATTTTCACCTATAACCGTAGTATTTTTACCGGCAGGCATCGGAATTGGGCGACCATTCTGCGCGGGAACTGTTTCACCGTAAATATTTTTGCCCGGCGTGCCCTTAGTCTGCGGTATCCTTATTGCAAGCGTTTCATTAGCCTTGACTAATACGAAGAGATTCATATTTTTGTAGTCAACGCGGTCATATTCGTCAATTACCGGACGCCCTTTTTCACTTAAATCAAACTTCCTGTCAATGTATGCGTTGTTGCCTGCAACGGGAGGAAGTCCCTGCGCGGCTACATAAGGTCTTAGTCCGTCGCAATTATCCTTAATACTTTCTTCATCAATGCCGTAAGAAATATGTTGCGCCTTAAGTTCAGCCATTACCATATCGAAATCCGGCAATTTTGTACCTGCCTTTGTATCGTATCTTACGGTAGCTTTCATTTTATCGCGGCTTATGTCAATGATAATTCTCGCGTAACTTTCTGAAAGGTCTTCTTTTACCGCAGTTGTTTCAGCTTCATCAGTTCCTACTCTACTTAAAATTTCCGGCTTTATTTTAACGGGATCGGCAATTTTTTGTGAATTGCCCGACGCCTCGCGTACAGTTCGCGCCAACATTGTAACGTCGTAATTTACCACGCCGCATTCTCGTAATATTTGGCGCATATCCGAAAGTTCAAAAAGGAGAGAATCCGCCGTGTTGGGGTATATCGTCAAATATACTCCGTCGTCCCTAAATTCGTACAAGTAGCCGGAGTCAGGTCCTCCAAGTTTCGGATAGTCTTTTTCATCCCCCACTTTGTATCCCGCCTTTCATAAAATATTTTTTCAACAAATTATCGAAGAATTTTAGATTATATTAAAACGCGGCTTTACATTTCCATATTTTCTTTAGCTCTTGCCAAGTAGCCGCGCATTCTGAAAATTGCCTTTGTATGAAGTTGCGATATTCGCGCCTCACTCAATTTTAATATCAAGCTGATTTCTTTTAGCGTCAATTCTTCATAGTAGTAAAGCGATACAACTATTCTTTCTTTTTCCGGCAGGCGATCAATCGCTCTTGACAAAGTGTCTTTCAGTTCCAAAAATTCCGCTGTATCCGAAGGGTTTGCATCAATCGTTTCAGGCGAATCAGCTTTTATATACTCTTCAAGCGGTATAACCGTCGCCGCGTTGCATTGACTAACCAGCGTTTGAAGTTCATCAAGCGTTATTCCGAGCGCCTCTGCAACTTCTTTATCGGTAGCACTTCTGCCTAATTCAGATTCCAATCTGTAAACTGTCTGTTCATAGCGCCGAATTTTTTGGCGCATTGTTACGGGTATCCAGTCTTTTGAACGCAGATAATCTAACATTGAGCCGCGTATTCTCACGCCGGCATAAGTTTCAAATTTTACGTTGCGATCTATATCAAATCGATCTATAGCGTCCAATAAACCAAAAAAACCACTGCTTAAAAGGTCGTCTCTATCCAAATGCGGCGGCAGACTTACGGCAAGCCTTCCGCAGACGATTTTCACAAGCGGCAAGTACATTTCAGCCAGCTTATTTCTAAGTGCCACCGATTTATTTATTTTATATTGTTTCCAAAGTTCTGTCACGTCAATTTTATTTTCGTTGCTTTCCATAGTCGTCACCACCCAATTAGGGATTAGGGATTAGTTAGTAAGTAGTGAGTAGTTAGTAGTCTAAAAGCTAACAGCTAAAAGCTAATAGCTACCAGCTAATCACTATCCCCTACGTCTTAGCGCCAAAATCCATAGGCTTAAAAGTAGGTTGCTCAGCTTGTGTAGCCTGTTGAGGTTGCGGCGTTTCAGCTTGTGCCTTAGCGTCGGCAGAAATATTTACTTCAACATCTTTTGGCGATTCACTTTCAGCGGCTTCAACTTCCGACATAAATTTTTTATGTTGTTTTTCGTAGTACCAATCAAAAAGCATAAGTGCAAGGTAACTTGCCGCCCCTGCCATAAAAAAAGCGAAAAATGTTCTTGTAAGTAATGTCGTCATACGCACGACGCCGCTTGTCATTCCCGCGACAAAAACAATGACTACGGAAACGGTGCTTATTATAAATGCCGCAAACATTATCGTTGCATTAGTCAAAGTCATCATCTCCATTTAGCTGTTAGCTGTTAGCTTTTAGCTTTTAGCTGTTAGCTTTTAGGGATTAGATTGTAGATTGTAGATTGTAGATTGTAATTCCTACTATCTACCTCCTACCCTCTACCTCCTAAATATCCTTTTCGCCGCGATCAATGGTTTTGACTTTGTAAACGCCGGTGTTAAGGTCAATTTGAACAGTCCGTCCGTAATTTCCGCCGGTATCTTCAGCGATAACCTTAATGCCATTACGCCGTAAAATCTGCTTTACCGCCTCTGCATTGCGTGTACCTACGCGCATAATGTCAGTGGCATTGGCAAAGGCGAACATCTGCGCGCCGCCTGCAAGTTTAGCTACAAGCCGACTTTTAGACGCGCCCAATGCCATAACTTCATTAAGCATTAACGGTATACCCGTATCGGCGAATTTTGCGGGATTATCACTTGCCCTTGCCTGCGTGCTGTCCGGCAACATAATATGAAGTAAGCCGCCAACTTTCTTTTGGGGATCGTACAAGGAAACGCCGATACACGAGCCTAAACCGTAGCTTATGAGGGTAGACGGACTGCGACCGACCTTGTAGTCAGCCATGCCGACTTTTATAAGGTCTGCCATAACTATTCAACTCCCACTGCCTTAATCAAGGTTCCGAGCGAACCGGGATCAGGCACCAAGAAGAAATGTCCGTTAATGCCGTCGTCCTCTGCTAAAAATTCTGTCTCGATAACCATTGCTTGATCGCCCATTTGACCGAGCTGTACAAGCACTATATTTAAAATTGCACCCGCCATATCCATTGCCATAGCGGGAATTGACGGCAACATTGAAATATGCGTAAAGTTAAAAAATGCATTTAAGTAAGCGCCGGAAAGTATGTTGCCAATTTCCATAAGCGCCGATTCGTCCATAAAGTCTAATTTTTTCGTAGTGCCGTGTTCTCTGCCCATAAGCGTATCGACGAGATAAAAGGCGCTTTTCTGCGGCATAAGGAAAAGAATGTTGCCGGGCGCTTTGCCGTAAACTCTCAAAAAAATACCTACAACTATTGTATCGGGACCGCCTACAAGATCCGGCACTGATTCAATCGGTACAAGCGCTACTTTCGGTACATTCATATCAATTCTTTTGTTTATGATTTGCGAAAGGGCAGTAGCAGAATTACCTGCGCCTACGTTGCCGATTTCTCTCAGTGCGTCCATTTGTATTGGCGTCAAGTCATATTCATCAATCATAAGTTACCCTCCAATTTAGGGAGCAGGGATTAGGGATTAGGGATCAGGGATCAGGGAACAGGAATTAGTCTAGAACCTAACACCTAACACCTAAAAGCTAATAGCTAATGGCTAACAGCTAATAGCTAATTGCTAACTACTCAACCCGGTAATCCGACAATTTCTTCCAAATTCAGCATAATGACAAGACGCCCGTCCATGTTACCTATGCCGCTTAAAAATTTTCCTATATCCTTTTCGCTGATTGCCTTCTTTGTATCAACCAATTTTGTAGGAATGGTTAAAACTTCCGTCACCGCGTCCACAAGCATACCTACCGGCAGATCTCCTACCTTAACCGTTACAATACGCGTTTTGTCTGTGTACGGCGTCTGCTCAAGACCAAGCCGCTTTTTCAAGTCAATTACCGGCAAGACACTTCCGCGCAGATTGATAACGCCTTTAATGTAGCTGGCAGAAAAAGGCACGCGCGTAATATCTACAAGGTTACGAATTTCCTGTACCTGAAAAATATTTACTCCATATTCTTCGTCGCGCAATTTGAAGGCAACGACTTGCATTCCGGC
>CAJOKY010000123.1 GCA_905235425.1 uncultured Selenomonadaceae bacterium | reverse complement strand
TAAGCAACATACAAATATTGTTCCACGATTTTTGGATCCGGCGAATTGTAGCGCTCAAGGTATTTTTCGCTGACTGATTCGTAGCGTATTTCGCCTTCACCGAGTGACTTGCCTTGTAAACGTTCGTACCAATCCTTTTTAACCGCCTCACGCCATTTCTGCACGAAGTTATATTTTAAATTTTTTATGCCGGTATCGCCGAAACGTTCACCTTCCTGCAAATCTGCGCACCAAATTTTAATCTGTTCAAACAAAACCTGTATCGCCAATTTTGAACCAAATTCACTGCGGAAATAATTTGAACCGCCATGACCGTCGGCAACTGCTACGGCTTGAATTTTACCGAATTCCATTTTGGCGGAGCTGTCTTGGCAATTCCAATTTTTTTCGGCGTACTTGGGACCGAGTGAAGAGGCGGCAAATTCACGAAATTTCATCAAAAAATTTACCTCCAAAAAAATCAGCGAAAAGCAATCATATAAAGAAATTAATACAATCGCTAATCGCTGTCACAGACAAGAAATATTTAATTAAAAAGGGTCGTCAGGATCGGCAGGTGCAAGTGTAGGTGTAGGTGCGCCGCCTTGTGCTTGAATGGCAATAGCTACATTTTGCGTGTTATCGTCGGGGTTATTATTAGGAGTTACAGCGCTTGAGCCGGTGCTGGCAACGCGGGAGGAAGTAATTGCGACAAAACGAATCATTTTCTTTAAATCTTCAGGGTTATCCGTATGCAAAACAGTTTCCTTGTTGCCGGTAAATTCGCGCAGTACGTCATCATTTGATTCGCCGTAACCTATGGCGACGCGTGCGGCTACTTTATACCATGCATTTTGTTTCAAAGTATTTAAATTGGATTGATAATCGTCCGTAGGTTCACCGTCAGACAAAAGGAAAAGTACCGGCGCCACAGAACCCGATGCACGTTGCATAAAGCCGTGACTTGCAGAAAGTTTTTGATTTAATTCTTTGAAAGCCGCGCCCATTGCCGTGAGACCGTTGGCGTATACATCTTTCCACGACGATTTTAAATCTTCCGGAGAAACCAATTCATCACCGGTAATCCAATTTGCGCCGTAATCGAAAGACATAATCGCAACTTTAATTTCATTGTCAGCGTTGCTGTCATTCATTGATATAAGTTCAGGAAGTACGCCTTCAATCGCAGAATTTACCGCGCCAATAGGTGCGCCTTCCATACTGCCGGACGTATCGAGCAAGAAAATCACGGGGCACATTCTTCGTACGGTCTGAACTTTATCTAACATTACCATTAATATACACTTCCTTAAAATTTTTTAATTCGCCACGACTGTAGCAATATTATTATTGCCGAAGTCAATTTTTGTGCCTAAACCCAACACCAAAATTTCACCGGGCTGTTTTGTAGCACTTTGACCACTCGGCGCAGTGACAAACCAACTCTTTGAAGATTTATTTTCCAGCCCGAATTTGCCGGGTTTTTCATGAATAACTGCGGCGACCGTTTCAAAATCTTCAGAGCCGCTTACGTGATAATCGTAAAGCACGGCGTCTTTGAAAATCGGCACTGTTACGGCTTGATTAGACCTTTTTGTAAAGTTTAAGTAACCAACCGGTTTAATTTTATGCGCCTTGCTGCAACCCGTCTCTCTGTCACTTTCCAAAAAAATTTCTTCGCCGCATTGAGGACATCTTACGATTGAACTTTTCAAACGCATTAAAATATTAAACCAGTCCTGTTCAAGAAGGCGACCGCGTATATTAAGCAGGCTGTCTTGACTGAAAGACTGTTGAAAAGCGTCCTTTATGAAGGAAGGAAAATATTTCCAAAAAGTCACGGCATTTTGATGAAGACCGGGTACCGGCGCATTGGAATCATTATCTTTATCATAAATAAAAAGCGGCTGAGTGCCGAAAAATCTTTTGTCGTACTTGTTCGTTAAAGCCGGTACGTTGGTTTTCATGCCTTCAAGCGGGTGATCTCCGATTAAAAGCATAAAAAGAATTACGGCTAAAGAATATCTGTCGGTATTTTTATCGGGCTGTTTATCGCCGCGTACCACTTCCGGCGCCATGTAGCGAGCCTTGCCCAAAACGCCGGAATATTGACCGTGACCTACAACGTTATCATTATCGCAGATTAAAACTTTGCCTGTTGCAGGATTTATTGAAAAATTTCCGTCGTTTAAATCTTGATAGTTGTAGCCTTTATTGTGCAGAGATTTAAACGCAGATACAATATTTAAAGCCGCGTTTACCATTGCCTTGACGCTTTTAAAATTGACTTTGGCGTTGAGGAATTTTGAAAAACTTTCATAGCCCGCAGGAAAAATATCCATAATGTAGCCGAAAGATTCGCCGTCAATCCATTTTGTAAGTTGCTCGGGCCATATGAACGCGGCAGAAGGTGCACCGGCTTTTATATTTTCCGCCAAGTGATTATAAAATTTTTTCGGCTCTTTGAAATAGCTGATAAAGTACCATTTAAGCGCTTTTTCTTCGCCGGTATCAAACTTCACGCGATAGACAACACCTTGACCGCCTTCGCCTAATTTATCGGTGACTGTCACGGTGCGACCGTCTGCCAATTCCACTTGCTGAAATTTTTTTAGACGTACAGAATTTGCCATAAACTTCACCTCTTTGAAATTTTTATGCTGTCAAAATTCGGTACGCTTTATAAAATCCCTTCAAAAAATTTTTAGTGCAAAGTGTATATTTCATCCGCCATATATTTTGCGACGTTTAAATTATGCGTAACCATTACGATTGAAACGCCGTATTTTTTGCGCAGGTTCATAAGCTCCTTTACCACGCTGAATTGAGTCACTGCATCAAGAGCGCTGGTAGGTTCATCTGCCAAAATCAATTTCGGTTCAAGAATCATTGCCGCCAAAATTCCCGCACGCTGAGCCATACCGCCGCTTAGTTTAAAAGGGTATTCGTACAAAACATTTTCGTCGAGATTAATATTTTTTGCGATAGCCCTTGCACGACGTAAAAATTCTTCGCGCGTCCAATCTTTATGTGCCGCGACACTTTCAAAAATCTGCGCGCCGATAGTACGAATTGGACAGAATGACGCACCGGCATTTTGAAAAATCATCGCGATTTCAGCACCTGCCAATTTACGCCGTTCATCTGCGCGGAGGTTGGTAATGTCTCTGCCGTCGAAAAAAATTTGCCCTTCAATTTTCGCACCGCCGCCTAAAAGTCCGGCAACAGATTTTAATATGGTGGATTTGCCGCCGCCGCTTTTGCCGACGATTATAAAAATTTCGCCGCGTTGCAGGGAAAAATTTATGTCACGAATAATTTCATTTTCGCCGTACAATACGCGCAGATTTTTTACAGTCAAAATATTTTCATTCATCATTTTTTTACTAATTCCGGCGTAATTTCGTAGTAGTCCGAAGGGTGCGCGTTAAAGCCGTCAACATTAGACTTCATAACCAGCGACATTTTTAAATGAGCCGCGTAAAAAAGCGCGCAGTCATCTAAAATTTTTTGTGACATTTTTATTGCAATGTCGGAGCGTTTATCAGCGCCGAAAGTGTTATGCAATTCATTTTCAAGTGCCGTAATTTCCGCGCTGTCATAAAATCCCGCGTTATCAACCGCGCCGTTTACAATGTGGCTTGTAAAATAATATTCCGCATCGCCTGTAGGCGCAGTGACAATCGCCTTGCTGAAAATATCGTATTCGCCGTTTTTCAAAAAAGTTTTGTAGTTGTCGGTAGCGTTGACGTTTAGCTTGACGCCGATTTTTTTAAGACTAGCCTGCACGGATTCTGCCAAAAGCGGGAGTTCCTGCCGCGAAGTGTAGGTTAAATAATTCAGCTCCAAATTTTTACCTTCCTTGTCAACGTAGCCGTCGCCGTTTGTATCAGCCCAGCCTGCCTCTGCCAAAAGATTTTTCGCGGCGTCAATGTCGTATGGCGCGGCTGTAACCGTTGTATCGCCAAAAGTCAAATTTTTTGGAAAAGGTCCAATGGCAGGTTCGCCGTTGCCGCTAAGTAAAACCTTCGTGAAATTTTCCTTGTCAATCGCCATAGAAACAGCGCGGCGTACATTTATATCTTGAAGTACCGGCGTCTTGAAATTAAACGCGGCTTGATAAACGCGGGAAGTTTCGGCTTGACTCAATTTAAATTTTCCCGCGTCGTTGAAAAGTTGCAGGCTTGAATACGGCAGACCTTGTACCGCGTCAAGCTCGCCGTTCTGCATCGCCATTGTTAAAGTGTCGCCGTCGGTAATGCTTTTGACGATAATTTTTTCAATCTTAGGTTTAACGGCGTCCCAATAATTTTCATTTTTCACCAAATCAATCTGCGTGTCGGTAACTTTAACCGCCTTGTAAGGACCGGTACCTATTGCAATGTTGTCTTTAATACCGGAGTCAACGTCAATGATACAGCCGTAGGGATCTGACAAATAATTTAAAAGCGCGGGAACTTTTTCATTGGATTTTATCGTGACAAATTGCCCGTCCGCAGTTATCGAAGAAATTTTTAAATCCTTCGGCGCTCTGTCGTGAACGGCGATTAAATGTTCAAGGCATTTTTTAACCGCCGCGCCGTCAACCTTCTTGCCGTTTGAAAAAGTCACGTTGTCTTTAATTTTTATTTTCAGCGTGAAATCGTCAACCTGCTCAAAACTTTCAGCAATCCACGCCTCAAGTTGCATACTTTCATTGAATTTGAAAAGCGTCTCACCAATGCCGTAACGTATGGCAGACCAGCCGCTGTAGGAGTTATGCGGATCAGTACCGGCATTTTCCATTGCAACGCCGTAAGCAACAGTGCCGTAAGTGAAAGTGCTTTTATCGTCGCTTGAAGTTTTTTCGCCGCCGCAACCTGTAAGCAAAAGTCCTGCCGATAAAATTGCGGCTAAAAATTTTTTCTTCATAAATTTTTCCACTCCTGACTATCTTTAGTAAGTAGTAAATAGTAAGTAGTAAGTAGTATTTTTCACTACTAACTATTAACTACTAACTACTCACTACTAACTACTCACTACTAACTACTCACTAAAATTATAAATAAGCCGCACAAAAAAAATAAGCCCCTGCAGGGGTTTATCGTTCAAATTAATTTTTATCGCCAAATATCAATAGCCGAAAGTTAAAAGTTGCCATTCGCCGTTTTCACTGCGTGCCAGCCACCATTGCCAATTTTTATACTCGGTTTCTGGATTAAACGTCGTATGCTTTTCAGCTTCGCGTGAAACATAAAAATCACTTAAAAACTCCATGCAGTAGAGCATTTTTTCTTTCTGCCCATGCGCAGCGGCAAGTTCATTCATCCACTTAAGATTTTCAGCACTGTTGCACTCGTCGCCTACATACAAAATGCTGTGAAGTTCGCAACCCTGCCACTGTTCAAAATGTTTCAAAATGATTTTAACTGCGGCGTCCATATCGTCCTTTGAAAAAAGTTTCGACACGCCGTAATTAATTCGGATATCTTCCGACGGTGAATCGTTTGCATTTGCAGGAGCGGTTATCAGCATAAGCATTAACGCCAATGCCGCCGCAAAAATTTTTCTCATAATCAATCCTCCAATTATTTTTTTACGTCCAAAATATCGCGCAGTTTGTCGCCTAAAAGATTGAAAATCGCAACCGTTATAAAAATCGCCGCGCCGGGTGCAAGCACTACCCAAGACGAAGTTTGCAACATTGAACGACCGTTATTCATCATCGCGCCCCATTCTGGCGTTGGCGGCATTGCGCCCAATCCCAAAAATGAAAGACCCGCCAACTCCATTATAATCGTACCGATATCAAGCGCCGCAGTGACTAAAACCGGTCCCGCGATATTCGGCAATACGTGATAAATCAGCATGCCGACGGAATTTGTACCCGCCATTTTTGCCGCGTCCATGTACGGCATTTTTTTAATAGTCAACACCAATGCGCGGGAAATTCTTGCGTACTTCGTCCAGCCGATTAATGCAAGCGCCAATGCCGCGTTGAAAAGTCCGCCGCCTAATGCTCCTGCCGCCGCTATTGCAAAAACCATTTGCGGGAAGGCTAAGAAAACGTCCGACGTTCGCATTAAAATTGTATCGACCCTGCCCCCTTTCAAGCCGCATACCGCGCCTATCAAACTGCCGCTCACAGTTATCACTGCCAAAAGTAACAGCGACGCGCAGATTGTCACCTGTGAACCCATTATCACGCGCGATAAAACGTCCCTGCCGTATCTGTCAGTGCCGAGTAAATTTTGTGCATTCGGCGGAGTCAATGCGCCTTGCAAATCTTGTACGTAGGGATCGTACGGCGTCAAAAACGGTGCGAATATCGCTACCAAGATTAACGCGCCTGCTGCCAGTACGTACAGGATTAGCGGGCGATAACGCGGCTTAAGCATCGGTGTCACCTTCTTCCCATGCAACGCGAGGATCTAGGTAACGGTACATTAAATCTGCCGCCAAATTTATCACGACGTAAATTATCGCCATCCATACCACGTAGGCTTGAATCAGCGGATAATCACGCATTAATATCGCGTCGATCGCCATTTTGCCTACGCCGTCCCACATAAAAATTGTTTCAACTATCGCGGTGCCGCCGAGCAGTGAGCCGGTTGAAAGCGCCAACAGTGTTATTATCATTACCAGCGTTGAAGGCAGGACGCTTTTCAGCAAAATTGTAACTTCATCAACGCCGCGCGACCTTGCACCGAGTACGTACGGTTTTTGTAATTCTTCAAGTACAACCGCGCGAATTTGCCGCGTATATTTAGCGCTCATTGAAATTGTAAGCGTCAGCGCCGGAAGTATCACTCCTTGCAAGCCGCTTGAAATTATTGGCAACAAGTTCAATTTTAACGCAAAAAAATAAATTAGCAACAGTCCAACGAAAAAATTCGGCATTGAATTTCCGGCAA
>CAJOKY010000122.1 GCA_905235425.1 uncultured Selenomonadaceae bacterium | reverse complement strand
CCTTTAAATCTTTTGGCAGGGAAGTACGGAAAACCCAATGCGTCGTGAACAATTTCCGAATCCAAATTTACGTCGGCTTGACCGGATCCCAAATGAATCTGTGATTCGACTTTTATTTTTATGTCAAACTCTGCCATTTCTCAACCACCTCCGGCACATAAAAATCTATTAACTCTATCGCGTCGACGTACGGCGTTTGCGGTTCGCCGCTTACTGTCCATAAAAGATTATCTTCCGATTTCAAGAAGTCCCAATCCGGCACTGCAGGTAATTTTATATTAAGGCGCTTTAACTGCTGTAAATATTTCGCCGTGTCGTCTTTGCCGCGTTGAAGTACGTCGCGAAGTTCCTTGTACTTGCCTTGACCCATAAGATGCGGAAATTGCGTTGTGCAGGCAAGAAGGTTTTCAATATTTTTTCTGCGCTCCGCTGTATTCTGCGCGTCTTCATTGGCAACGCGATAAGGACCGAAATGCAAACTACCTCTTACGCCGCTGTAGGATCTTTCTCGAATCTGCTCAAGCGTCGGCGCCTGTTCACCATGCAAAATCGCGTAGTCAAGCCAACTGGATTTTACCGGCAAATCTTCATTAGGAGTTTTCTTGTTTTTTGCGAAGTCACGCATAGATTTTTTAGCCGCGTCGCAAAGTTGCTCTGCCAATTCGTAGCCGCGAAAGAAGGGATAAGCCGTCGGCAAAATGGCAACTCCCGCGCAGCAGTCCATTTGACGTGAACTTTCCTGCGTCAAATGTTCCGCCGTATTTTCAGGAGTAACGTCATTTAAAATTTCCATTAACGTCTTGGTGAAAAGTATCGCCATATTCGCGGGACAGACAAAAGTCACGTCGTCGCCGCCGATGATAAGCGGACGTATCGGCAAAATATTTTTTGTAATTTCCGTGAAGGTTAGGCAGTCATCAAAAATACCGCTGTCCTTCGCGGCAATTATTTTTAAAAGCAAGTCGGCAAATGCGCCCTCTGTTTTACGTTTAATCTCGCGTGAAAGTCTGCGTCTGTCAGAAAGGTTGTCACAGCCGCGAAATTTTACGCCCATGTTGTTGCCGTCGACGTGTATCACGGAAAAATAATTTTCGCCGTCTTTCTGCCCCAGTTCATTGACGCTTAGCGGAAATTCGTAATTCGCCATTCGTACGGCGGATTTTTTCAGTTCAAAAATTTTATCAAAGCGCCGTTTCAAATCTTCATTGGCTTTTTTCGCCATAGCAGATTTAACCGCCGTTTCCTGTGAATAAAATCTTATGTCGCCGCTTGATTCGGGATTGACGATATTTTTTGTGTCGCAGAAGTTAGCCGCCTCGCCGTTTATCTCGCAACTCAACGTTAAGCCGGTGTACGGTACATTGACGGCGGGAAAAACCGTACTCTGATTTTTTTTCAACTTGGCATAGAGCGGTGACATATCCAGTTTGCCGTCAGTTATCGACAGATCGCCTATTGCCGCGCCGACCTTTAAGCCGGGACGTGTAGCCAAAAGGTTCAGCGTGAAATCTTTAACCACTGCAACGGCGTCTTGATAGCTTTTAGACTCATTCAAAAGTATCAGCGCATTGCCGCCGCCTATGTATGCCACGCAACATTCTTTCATACTGTCCCATGACTTTTCGCCGTCTTTTTCATGATCCCACGTCGTATCCTCTGCAGTAGAAAAATCATCGTCGGGGAACATTTTTTTCAGCGTGCCTTCAACCAGTGTATCAAAAAAAATTCTGTCGACAATGTACGACGCGCCTATATTCGTACGCAGGCGATTTCCTGAGTAGATATAGTTTTGGATAGACCGCGTGTCGAACAGAATTGCTTTAAACATGTTATCTTTCATGTGCAAGCCTCCTTTGTTAAACATTTTCGCCGCGCAGATTGATAATCCTGCGTACAAAAAAAGCGCCGACAATACGTCAACGCCGTTAAAAATTTATAAATCGGAATTGAAATTTTTATTCTTCGTTCAAAACCGCCTGCACATAAATGGCGCATTCAAGCCGCTTTTTCTGAATTTCGCAACCTATCTCGGTTAAACAAATCGGCATTGGCATGACAGCCGCCGCTACAAAAATATTTCGCCCAGCACTCGCGACACTTAGGCTTATTCAACACGTGCGATTCACGGAAATATTTTGTCCAATGCCGCGCAGATTCATTGACGCCGTTAAACACGTCACCTAACTTGTAGCGTTCACGCCCTACGAATTGATGACAGGGATATAAATCACCGTTTTCAGCTACCGCAAAATATTCATGACCTGCGCCGCAACCTGCCAGCCTCTTCGCCACGCATGGACCGTTTGATAAATCCACGTTGAAATGGAAGAAGAAAAAGCCGTTACCTGCGCGTCGACGCTCCAAATAAAGTTCACTCAGTCTGTCGTACTCTTCAAAAATACGCGGCAAGTCTTTTTCAGTTATGGCAAGCGGCGAGTCTTTTAATACTACCGGCTCAATAGACAGCACGTCAAAACCTGCCGCAAGCATACTTGCAACGTCCGACGCGAAGTCCAAATTTTTATTCGTGTACGTTCCGCGCAGGTAGTAGTTATCGCCGCCGCGACTTTGTACCGTCTTCAAAAAATTTTTTACAACTTTATCATAACTGCCGCGTCCCTTTAAATCCGGTCTCATGGCGTCGTGAACTTCTCGCCGTCCGTCCAAACTCAATACCAGAGAAATATTATTTTCATTCAGCCAAGAAATTTTATCGTCGTCCAATGCCACGCCGTTTGTCGTAAGCGTCAATTTAATTTTTTTGCCGGTCTCAACTTCGCGCCGCCGTACGTACTCGGTAACCGCCTTCACGGTGCGGAAGTTTATCAAAGGTTCGCCGCCGAAAAAATCTATTTCGCAGTGTTTACGCAGGTACGAATTTTTTATTATGAAGTCCACAGCCGCCTTGCCTGTGTCTTCCGACATAACGCCGCGATGACCGTAACTGCCGCCTGCACCGAAACAGTATTTACAGCGTAAATTGCAATCCTGCGCGACCATAAGACATAAACTTTTCACTACGCCTACGCTGTGGTATGTCGGCGGTACGTCCATATCTGCAGAAAAAATCTGCCCCGCCGCCTTGACTTCTTCCAATTCGCCGAGCGCCTCTTCCAATTCTGCGCGTGAATATTTTTTTTCCAACGCCGCAATTATTTCACTGCGCGGCTGACATTCATCAAGCTTGCCGATAATTTCAAAAAGCATTTCGTCTACCAAATGCACCGCGCCGCTGTTTACGTCCAATACTATATTTTTTCCGCCTTGTTTAAATCTGTGTATCATTTCTCTATCCAAACACTACCTTAAAAAATTTTTAATAATGCAACCAATCAAAAATATCATTTATGTTTACAATGCAGTCATCGAATATTGAAAGTTTTATGTCAAATTTTGCCTCTGCTCTTTGCTCGTCCGTCAAATCTTCCCATTCTGCTTTGTCGTAGTAAATGTATTCGCCTTCCGGTTCATATTTGCCCTCGCTGAGAAGATAAACCGAAATGCTTTCTTTCCATGGATCGATTATCCAATATTCTTTCACGCCGTTTGATTCATAAAAATCTTTCTTTATAGTAACGTCACGACGCATTGTAGATTTTGAAAGTACTTCAACTACCATGTCGGGAACGCCGTAAATGCCGCGCTTCCAATCGATAATTGAAAGATTTGCAGATGTCAAGACAATCATGTCCGGCTTGAAAACATTGCCGTCCGGAAAATGCACGTCGACATTGTCGGTAAAAACACGTCCGCACTTTTGGCGCCGAAAATAATTATTCAAAACGGTATGAAGTTCACCTATTATACTTCCATGAAAAGGATTTGCCGCCGCTGCCGCCATGTATTTTTTACCTCCAATAACTTCATACGATTCATAGAATAGCGCGTCGTTCAACATCTTAATCACCTCTCAAAAAATTAATCGTCGTAGCCCCATGAAAAAATATCCGCCACCGTTACCATGCAGTCTTCAAAGATTGAAACTTTTATCTCCGGCTTTACGTCGGCTTTTTCTTCGTCGGTAAGTTCCTTCAATTCGTCGGCATCGTACTTAAAATATTCGCCGTCCAGTTCAAATTTGCCGTCGCGCAGAATATACACATCTACCGCCTTGACCCATGGATCGATTATCCAATATTCTTTCACGCCGTTTGATTCATAAATGTCTTTTTTTATTGTCAAGTCTTTTTTACGTGTCGAGCGCGAAAGTACTTCTACAACCATGTCGGGGACGCCGTAAATCGCGCCGTGCCAATTCAAAATGCCTTCGTTTTCTTTCTTCACTACCACTAAATCCGGCTTGAATAAATTTCCGTCCGGCAAATGGACATCTACATCATCAGGAAATACATAGCCGCATTTGTTCGCGATAACATAATTGCCGATTAACATTCCAAGACGAAATATTATTCCGCTGTGATTAAGCGGTACAGAAGGTGACATAAATTTTTCTCCCTCAATAATTTCATATGATTCATAGAATAGCGCGTCGTTCAACATTTCAATCACCACCTTAATAAAATTTTAAACCGCTTCGGCATTGACTCCGACTTCAAAAAAATTTTTTGTATTTAACGTAGAATCTTTTTCAGTAATTTTTTCAGCAGAGTTTTTATGTGAAACAATTTCACGGTGAAGATTTTTACCTCCCGTCTCTTCCAAATCTTGAATATCTCCTTGAAAAATTTTTATAATTATACCATAATCGCCCCTACTTTAAAATATTTGCCGACAAAAAAACCGCACTAAGGCGGCTACAAAATCTTTCAGCTGACTTTTTCTTCACGTCGCGGATACACGCGCTTAAATTTTTTCAACTGCTCTTCTGTCAAACGCGGCGCATCTTCATCATAAACTATGTCGTCGTCGCTCATCTTTTCCAACGCGTCAAGACGTGCTATTTGTTCAGGCGTAAGCGGCGCATTTAAATCAATAACTTTCTCCACCAGCATAATACAACTTCCTTTCTTCTTTATTGGCTTTTCGCGCAGTTATCAGACGTATTTTGTCTTCACGCTCTGTATATACCACAAAAAGGATATTACGAACTTGTCCAATCGTAATGTACCTATCTTCTTCGTCGGAATGAAGACTATCTAAAAATTCGATACGATTATCATCAGCGAAAATTTTGCCGCGTCTTCAAAGTCAATGCCATGTTTACGGCGATTAGTTGAATTTTTTACGTCGTCCCAAATGAACGTTTGATTGTTGACAATTTTTTCCATACCTAAATTTTATCACCTGCCGAAACTTTGTCAATTTCAGCTGACTTTTTCTTCACGTCGCGGATATACGCGCCTAAACTTTTTCAACTGCTCTTCTGTCAAGCGCGGCGCATCTTCATCATAAACTATGTCGTCGTCGCTCATCTTTTCCAACGCGTCAAGTCGTGCTACTTGCTCATGCGTAAGCGGTGCATTTAAATCAATAACTTTCTCCACCGGCATAATACAACCCCCCTTTCTTCTTTATTGGCTTTTCGCGCAGTTATTTTCAGCTGACTTTTTCTTCACGTCGCGGATACACGCGCTTAAATTTTTTCAACTGCTCTTCTGTCAAACGCGGCGCGTCTTCATCATATACTATGTTGTCGTCGCTCATCTTTTCCAACGCGTCAAGTTCGGCTAAATCTTCCGGCGTAAGTGGCGGCATACCTTTATAAACATACAGCATTCCCATAATGATACCCCCCCCCTTCTTCCTTGTTGGCTTTCAGCGTTTCAATCATTCCTCAATAACATTTTTTATCATCATAGAAATTTGCTTATCATTTTCCGGCTCCGAAAGTACAGGCTCTAAGTCGTCGAAAATTTTTTTTTAGTGTTTTTTCTTAAAATAATATTTTATATCATCCGTGAAATGACTACTCCAAATAATTTTCATACTGCTTGAGTCCTCTTTTTCTGTGAAATAATATTTCCTTCGGAAGTCATCGCCTCTTCTGCAAAAAGCTCTGCCTTAAGTTCGGTAAAAACTTCGCGCCACTCACGTTCCGGCAATCTTCCTGCACGCATCTCCCTTACTTCTTTGCAAGCGTCAATTATTGACTGCTCAACTGTTTTGTATCTTTCTTCCGTCATGTAAATTTTCCTCCACAATAAATTTCATTCAAAATATTAGATCGGTACCAAATTTATGCTCTTCAAGATTTTTAATCAAACTTTAATCTCCACACTTCCGCCATATTAAAATTATTCTAATACCCGCGTCAAGACTTGACAACACCTTTTTTTGTGCTATTATTTAGGCGCTTTTTTAGGACGTACAGTCTACAAGCGCTCTATGGGTTGACCGCCTTTAGGCGTTCGGTGAATCCTTGATTCTCGTTTCAACCTCATATCATCGCCCAATAGCGCCCGCTGTATCCTAATTCGTAAACCATTTTATAAATTTTTTAATGAAAGGATGTTTTCCATGAACAAGACTGAATTCATTGCGGCTGTTGCCGACAAATCCGACTTCTCGCGCAGACAGGCTGATAAAGCCGTCTCTGCTGTCGTCGAAGTCATTACCGAGCTCCTCCTTGCAGGTGACAAACTTCAACTTCCCGGCTTCGGTACTTTCTGCGTCAATGAGCGTGCTGCTCGCGAAGGTCGCAACCCCCGTACCGGCGAAGTCATTCAAATCCCTTCCGCTAAGGTTCCCGCTTTCAAGCCTTCCAAAGTCCTTAAAGCTTCCCTTAACGGCGAAGTCGTTGAAAAAGATTAACCCCTCTTTAACTCATTTTAATCTTATCTTAATTTCGCTTTCCCCGCGTTATCTTTTACTACCCCCATTCGCGCTTAACTGTCAACCTGTTTTTTTCGATATCTTTTCAGATTGTTCACAGGTTACTTTTTAATCGCGGTTAATTATTCTACTTAATCCTACTAACGATCGTTCTTTCTTAGCTACTTCTTTTTCGGCAATTTATCTTTTAAAAGGAGGTTTTTCAAAAAGTTTTCGCGGTGTCATAATTTAAGAAGTTTTTTCCCGTTTTGGGCGGTTCCCCGCCGTCCAATCTACCTTTTTTGGACAGTCCCCGCTGTCCGCAACCTTAAGGCGATTCCCCGTCGCCTTCCGTCACAAGTTCGATGTGTGGCGCGTCGAACTTACAAAAACCTTTTTCCGATTGATTTTTTCGGTTCGCACCCTTGTGATTATTCGTGCGTTCCATCCCCTATCTTTTCGAAAGGAGATTCATTTTATGAATATCTTTAAAATTAATTCGCAAGGATTAATTAAGTCGGAGATCGACGAAGACGTTTTTAATTCTACAATCAGCGGTGAAGACCGCATTTTTAGCATGCAGCGCTTTGCCGATACCTATTCTCTCAGACAGTCAAGCACAGGTAACGGCGCGTCCAATTTTTCTACCACGTTCATTTCGCCGTCAAGCTTGACCGGTGTTTTGTCGGCGTACACGCTCGGTCGTTCTTCTGAGCAGTCTCTGGCTAATGTTTCAGTATATAATGACTCAAATATCACTAGTAGCCACATTACCATTGCCCCATTAGTTTCATCCGAATCGGGAATTGTACAGTACTATGATCCTTCTTACAAATTGACTGCGTATCAGATTAATGCGTCTGATATACGTATTGCCATTGCCTATAATAATCTTCCGGTTCAAACTAGTACAGGCGGTGCAGGAGTTGATTATTTTGTAGGTTTTGCAGTAGACAGTTCTCTATATAAAGCATATGCGCATGGAACCTTTAACGGCAGTGATTATTCTTCATCAAGCGGTATATTTTATACTAACGGCTCTTACACAAGCGTTTATCCTACTGGCGTCGAGTTTTCTTCTACGTATTTAATGATGTCGGCACATGATGCACAGGGTAAATCGTTTGGTAACGGAAATACAGTATGGATAAGTGATACTGGTAAGAGATATTCTGTAGACCTTTACGATGTAAGCTTGGCAGCGTCTAATACTAACACTCCGGATGATCTTAAAAGTTTGATTACCGGAAAATATGTCTATCGTGACAATTCTGCTGCTGCCAGTCAAAAATCTATTGACTTTGTCAACGACGGCAACTTGGTTCAATTCGATAACGTCGACAAAGACGAAACAGAAACGTACAAAATCAACGGCGTCGGCGTAAGCGTTATTGGTAAAGGTAAAGACTCCACGACCAATATCTTTTCAATGACAGTCGGTCAATATCAAACAGGTACAACTACGCCGCAGTCATTTACCGGCATAGCGTCTAATTCTGATGTTTGGGTGCAATTTGCGGTAAAAGGCGGTGCGTCAAGCAATGTCGGCGTAAGCTTAGATGGTCAGCTGTACAAAAACCTTGCAACGGCAAATGCCAGTACCGACGGTACGGTAACATTCGGCGTGACAGACACGACGCCTTTCATCACGCTGGGTACAGGTAACTTTGCACTTGCGGCGACAGACGGCACTCTGTACAATCTTGAAAATAATGCATCTGCTACATTGGCATTTGAGGCTAGCAAGAACTACTTGATTGACCTTGACGGTAGCGGAACGACATTTGCGCCGATGACATTTACTATAGGTACAGGCGGCAGTGCTACGTTTGTTTCGGGTTCAAGCGACGTTAAGATATTTGGTGGCTTAGCCGGTACATTGGCGTTTTCTTCAGAGACGTCGATAGCACTTGGGCTGAACGGTACAGACGCATCGAAACAGCTTTTGTTTACGACAGGCAGCTCCGACGCCAGCATAGGTTTCACGTATAATAACACGAACGTGACATTGGCGGGTATATTCAGCTCGGTTGCGGCTTCAGATGCGAAAACACAACCTTTAGGCTACGCATTCACGCTTAGTGATACGACTTTTGCGAAGTTAGGTACTATTTCGGTAAGTGACACGTCGAATACTGCGGTATCGCAGGTTATCTTCGGCGCGAGTAGTGACACGGTGACGTTGGGCGGTGCAATGTCGATAAGCACGTCTGTCATGCTCGTGCCGCTCGTAACTTGAAGCGTACCCGCCAAATAAATATCTGTTGCATTAGTGAATTT
>CAJOKY010000121.1 GCA_905235425.1 uncultured Selenomonadaceae bacterium | reverse complement strand
GGTATCTGAACCCAGTGTAAAAATTGCTTCACCTGCCGCTACAGCCGCCGCACTGCCGCCGCTACTGCCGCCCGGTACGCGTGTTAAGTCATGAGGATTTTTTGTCACGTGAAAGCCGGAATTTTCGGTAGAGCCGCCCATTGCAAATTCATCAAGGTTAGTCTTGCCGAGTATTACGGGATTCTGCACGGATAATTTTTTTACAACGGTTGCGTCGTACGGCGGTACAAAGTTAGCCAAAATCTTCGACGCGCAGGTTGTCTTAATGCCCTTCGTGCAAATGTTGTCTTTAATGCCGCAGGGTATACCTTCAAGCGGTAAAATTTTTTCTCCGCGTGAAATTTTTTCGTCAACAGTCCGCGCAGATTTTTCCGCAACGTCGCGGGTAATTTCAAGGTACGCACCTATATCTGATTCTTTTGCGTCAATGCGTGAAAAAATATCTTTCGTAAGTTCAACGGCGCTAATCTCTTTCGACGTTAAAAGGTCGTGAAGTTCATGCGCCGTCTTTTTGTAAAGAGTCAAATTACTTCCTCCAATTTTCATTTTCGGCTTTATGAATATCTTTGCTTAAATCCTGCGCGAGATCCAATGTCTGGAAGTCTTTATTTTCAGGAAGAATCATATTAAATTTGCCGGTGATATCCAATTCAGCCGTGCCGTTGTTTATGTTCAATTCCAAAACGTGACCGCCGAATTTTTTATCGTCGGTAACAAAATGGAAATGCCAACCTACGGAATTTAAGCCGCTCATATACTGCGGGCAGTACAAACCGACAATCGTGCCGGAAATATTTTCAAAAGTTTTTTCCTGTTGTGTCGCCTGCAGAGCCTGTACCAAAGTAGGATAGGGCTTTACCTGCTTAGATTCACTGCGAACCAAAATTGAATTGTATTTTGCAGGAATTTTGACGAAGTAAAAATTATTTACGCCGTATCTTTGAACACACTCATTTAATTTTTGTTCAAGGGAACTTTTATCGGCAATGTTGTTAAGTCTAATAGATAAATCTTTATCAAAAAAAGTCACGTTAGAAAAAGGAATTGTCACTTTGTCAGCAACGACGTTAATTTTTAGATTGGAATCAGCGCGGTAAACTACGCCGTTCAGCATAATTAATTCCCCGTCCAATCCGTCAAAAGTTCCTATGCCGATATCGCCCAAAGTTTTCAATTTGCCTACAGTAATACTGCCGTCGAAATGCCCGAGAGTAAGTGACTGCAACAGCGCAATTTGATTGTTGGTTTCACGTTCGACAGGTTCATCGGCATAAGCCGTATTGAATAAAATCGAACTTGCCAATATTGACGCGGTGAATATTTTTTTCAATGTTATTCCTCCAAAACACGTGGGACTTTAAAATAGCCGTCTTCTTTAAGCGGTGCATTGGAAAGTGCAAGGTCGCGTTCAAGTGACGGTTTAACTTTGTCTTCGCGGAAAATATTTTGCATGGGTACGGCGTATGTAGTAGGTTCAATTTTCGTCGTATCAATTTCCTGCAGATTTTCCACGTAGGTTAAAAACTTGTCAAGCTGAGCGATAACGTCTGAAATTTCTTTGCCGTCAATATTCAGACGTGACAAGCTTGCCACAATTTTTACATCTTGCTCTGTAACTTTCAAATTAAAACCTCCAATTTAGTGAGTAGTAAGTAGTGAGTAGTAAGTAGTTTTTTAATTTTTAATTCTAAATTCTAAATGACGCCCTTAGTAGAGGGGACGCCGTGAACTTTTTCATTAATATCAACGGCAATTCTAAGCGCGTGTCCCAATGCCTTAAAAATACCCTCAACCTTATGATGCGAATTTTTACCGTACAAAATCTTTGCGTGAAGAGTTATACCGGCATTGAAAGCGAAGGCGCGTAAAAATTCTTCTACAAGCTCCGTATCAAAACTTCCAATCATCGGTGCAAGTTCGCCGAGTTCACAGACTAAAAACGGTCTGCCGCTTATGTCAAGTGACACAAGGGCAAGCGTTTCATCCATAGGCAAAAAAAATGTACCGTATCGATTAATGCCGCGTTTATCGCCGAGCGCCTTTTTTATCGCACTGCCTAAACAAATGCCGATATCTTCAACGCTGTGATGTCCGTCAACTTCCAAATCTCCCGCGCAGGTTACGGCTAAATCAAAATTTCCATGCGCCGCGAAAAGGTTTAACATATGATCAAAAAAACCTATGCCGGTGCTGATTTTATTTTCACCCTTGCCGTCAAGATTTATTTCAACGTCAACTTTTGTTTCCCGCGTTTCACGAAAAACTTTTCCAACTCTCATTCAATCTGCGCGGCGAATACCATTTATTATGGAAAGAAAACCGCGCCAACCTCCTTTCAAAGTAAAAAACAGTTTATCAGAAAATTTTTTTTTTGTAAACGATATTCTAGCCGACGTGTCAATAACGTGAAAAAGAGTGTCAAAAAATTTTACTTTTAACATTGACGTTAAAAGTTTGTACCGATATAATTCATAATTGAATTTTAATAAAATTTTAATTTGACGATGAGTAAATTTTTTACCAACGAATTATCAATAGTGGAATCATAATTTAATTTTGGACAAAGGAAATTTGCGCATCGTCAAGCCGTAAGTATGTTTTTTTTTCGATTCGTTAGGAGGTCGGCTGGTATGAAAAACATACGTATAAGCAGCCCGCTAAACGGTACGTTAATCCCGTTAAATCAGGTTGACGATCCGGTATTTGGCGGCGGAGCAATGGGACGCGGCGCGGCGGTTAAAAATCCCGAAGGCAAAGTGTATTCGCCTTTCGACGGTGAAATTACCGTTTTCTTCCCTACCAATCACGCCATAGGTCTTAAATCCAATGACGGCATTGAACTCTTGATTCACGTCGGTATGGATACCGTCAAGCTTAACGGCGAAGGTTTCACGCCGAAAGCAGCGGTAGGTGACAGAGTCAAACGCGGTCAACTTCTTTTGGAGTTTGATCCCAAAGTCATTACTAAGGCGGGTTATCAAACCACGACGCCGGTAGTTGTCACGAATCATCAAGATTTCGGCGACATTACCTTTGAACTTAACAATCAAGAAGTTACGTCGAAAGCACCTGCTGAAGAGGCGTCGTCCGGCGGTCCGGTTGAACAAGACGATGTCATTAAACAGTTTGAAGGCTTGCCGGATGCAGAACGCGTTGCCAAGTCGATTATGTACTACGTAGGCGGTCCCGACAACGTTCGTACTGCCGAACACTGCGCGACACGTCTTCGCCTTATCGTCAACGATAAATCAAAAATTCAAGAAAAGAAAATTGAAAATATCGAAGGCGTTAAAGGTCAATTCTTCGCGGCGCAACAGTATCAGATTATCTGCGGTACAGGTTTTGTCGACAAAGTCACAGAAGAATTTATCAAACTGAAACCGGCACTTGCAGGCGGCGGCGGTAAAGAGGCGGCTTACGCGGAAATGAGCTTAATGCAGAAAATTTCCCGTACGCTCGGTGACGTTTTTGTACCGATTATCCCCGTCCTCGTCGCAACCGGTCTTTTCATGGGCGCACGTGGCGCTATTCTTTCTCTCGGCAGTGAATGGGATCCGAACTTCTTATTGATGACGCAGGTATTGACTGATACCGCGTTTGCATTCTTGCCGGCGCTGGTCTGTTGGTCGACAATGAACAAATTCGGCGGCACGCCGGTTATCGGTATTGTTTTGGGCTTAATGCTCGTATTTCCCGGTCTGCCTAATGCGTACGTCGTCGGCGGCGCGGCAGGTGAAATTGCTGAAAAAGGTCTTACTTGGATTCAAGCGGCGGCATTGCCTGAATACGCCGGAAAAACCCCTATTCCGTTGGATATCGGCATTACAACCATTCCGCTCGTAGGTTATCAAGGCTCCGTACTTCCTGCGTTGGTACTCGGTATTTTCGCGGCGAAGTTCCAACAATGGCTTAAAACTTTTATCCCCGATATGATTGACTTGATTGTTACGCCGTTCTTGACATTGACTGTTTCAATGGCGCTCGGTTTCTTGGTAGTCGGTCCTATCATGCACGGCATTGAACAAATCGTATTCGGCGCTGTTCAAAAGTTCCTTGAAATTCCGATTGTCGGCGGTCTCATCATCGGCGGCTTGCAACAAGTTATCGTTATCTTCGGTGTTCACCACGTATTCAGCGCGTTGGAAATTTACCTTCTCAGCACGATTCAAGCCGACCCCTTCAACGCTATCATCACCTGCGCGACGATTGCACAGGGTGGCGCGGCATTGGCTGTATCTCTTAAAACTCGTGACGGTAAAAAACGTGCTCTCTACATTTCATCAACCGTTCCTGCATTTTTGGGAATTACCGAACCTGCAATTTTCGGTATTAACCTGCGTCTTATGAAACCTTTTATCTATGGTTGCTGTGGCGGTGCTGTAGGCGGCGCTGTTTCCAGTGCTATGGGGCTTGCCGGTACCGGTATGGGTATTACGGTTATTCCCGGTATGTTGCTCTATATGAACGGTCAGATTGTTCAATACATAATTGTCAACCTGATTGCCTTTGCAGTAGGTTTCGGCTTGACTTATATGCTTTACAAGTCTGAAGAATAAAACCGTATTAAAATAAAAAATCTGCCGTACATTGGCAGAGAATTTTCCGGCGGAAGGTACATTGCCTTCCGTCTTTTTTTGCCATAAACCGCAAGCAATAAGGAGAATTTATATTAACTTTCTTTTGGCGCATTGATTTACTTTTTCTTTAGCGTAAAGAAAAGTAACAAAAGAAAACATGGCGGGCGCGGCTGTAGTTCGCTTACGTGGTCGGTAGTTTTAACTTTTACGTCCGCAGAAAGTTAAAATAATTTCGGCGTTGACGTACGCAGCTCAGGTACATCCGCGCCTTTTTTTAACTACTCCTTCTACCCCCTACTATCTACCCTCTACTATCTACCCTCTACCCTCTTTTATTTTAACTACTTTCTTTTGGCGCAAAATTTCAGCGTTATCGTACGCAGCTCAGGTACATCCGCGCCTCTTTTATCGAAACGCTTTAAAGATTTTTTGACAAAAATTTGACAAGTTTATTTTTCTATGCTAATCTTGCACGTCAACCGAAAAGTTTCGGTTTTAATTCCGCACGGTCAAGGTTATAAATCGGTTTTCGTACCTTGACGCGGCGAGATCATCCGGTGGAGGTGTTTTTTGTTAATGTATGCTATTATTAAAACCGGCGGCAAGCAGTACAAAGTTTCTGAAGGCGACGAAATTATTATTGAAAAGCTTGAAGTCGAGGAAGGCGCGCAAGTAGTCTTTGAGGAAGTCTTTGCACTGGTCGACGGCGAAAATGTAAAAATCGGTCAGCCGAAAATTGCAGGCGCTAAAGTTACGGCGTCTGTCGTCAAAAACGGTAAAGGTCCCAAAATTCGTATTTTCAAGTATAAACACAAGACGAATTATCGCAGACGCATGGGGCATCGTCAACCGTTTACAAAAGTTAAGATTGAAAAGATTGAAGGCTAAACAATGATTGTCGCGGAGATTTATACGCAGGCGGACGGGAAAATAGTCGGCTTTGAAATTGACGGTCACAGCAATCAAGCGCCGCGCGGTTCGGATATTTACTGCGCCGGTGTGTCTACGGTTTCGCAAGCGGCGTATATGTGCATTGCCAATCATTTGAAATGTAGCTTTAAAGGCGATTTTGCCAGCGGCAAACTTTCAATGAGGTTAATTTCGCCGCCGGACGATCGCACTGAAGCCGTATTTCAAACTATGCTTATCGGTATTCGTGAGATTGAAAAAATCGCGCCGCAAGCCGTCACGTTGACTGTTAAGCCGGAAAATGCAAACTCTTCGACAGATAATATTTTGTCGCCGGTTACCATAATTGGAGGTGAAAATTTTGTTTGAATTTGATTTACAGTTATTCGCGCATAAAAAAGGCGTAAGCTCCACAAGAAACGGACGTGACAGCGAATCTAAGCGTTTAGGCGTCAAAGAGCAGGAAGGCACGCTCGTAACGGCAGGAAGTATTTTGGTTCGTCAACGCGGAACGCATTTCCATGCAGGTGCTAATGTCGGTCGCGGCAATGACGATACGCTTTTTGCCAAAATTGACGGTAAAGTAAAATTTGAAAGACTCGGTCGTTATCGCAGAAAAATCAGCGTTCACGCGGTAGAGGCAGTTGCAACAGCTTAATATTGATTAAAAATTTTTTTGTAAGCCGTAACTTTAAGGTTGACGGCTTTTTTTAATTAAAAATTAGCTTGTACCTACTTACTACTCACTACTCACTACTAACTAACTCAACTAAAGGAGCTTTCACTTGAAACAGTTAATAATAAATGCCGATGATTTCGGACGGCATAACTTGATAAACCGCGCCGTACAAGACGCCTTTCAAAAAGGGTGCTTAAAATCTGCGTCGATTATGGCGGGCGGCGTGGCATTTGATGACGCAGTTAATAAAGCACGTAGTCTGCACGGCTTAGGCGTCGGAATTCACTTGACTTTGGCGAACGGTAACCCCGTCCTGCCGCCTGCTGAAATTCCCACGCTTGTCACGGCGAAAGGTAAATTTCACGATAATCACGCCGCATTTTTAAAATTATATCTGCAGAAAAAAATTAATTTGGACGAGGTACGAGCCGAACTTGCCGCGCAGATTGAAAAGGTTAAACGCGCAGATTTAAATTTGACGCACGTTGACAGTCATCAGCACCTGCACCATGTACCGGGCATTATAGATATTGTCTTGGATTTGGCGGACGCGGCGGGTATTCACGCCATACGCATTTCCGATACAAAAATTTTTGAAGGCGAATTTGGCGGCGTCGGTCAATTTATCGGTCGGCTCGGTCTCACGTCGCTTGCAAAGTTCGCCGCACATAAAGCGTACAATAAAAATTTTTTATATCCAAATCACTTCACCTGCATTGTCGCAGGTGAATCCGTAACGGAAAAATTTATGCTGAATCTTATCGACAAATTAAAAGACGGTACAACGGAAGTTATGTTGCATCCAGGCAGAAGTAAT
>CAJOKY010000120.1 GCA_905235425.1 uncultured Selenomonadaceae bacterium | reverse complement strand
TGGGCGACATATTCGCGAAAAAGACTGAAAGGCGGGTTCGTTACTACGATATCAGCTTGCTTTAAAAGTTCGACGCACTCGGCGGAGCGAAAATCGCCGTTGCCTTCAAGCGGCGTCAAAACATTTTGCCCGTGCTGAATTATATATTCAACGTCGAGTAAATCTTTTCTGCCGTCACCGTTCCAGTCTTGAACTTCGTTAATTTCAACTTTAAACGCGGTTTTATCGGTAGGATATTTTAACAGCGGAATTTCATTGCCGACGATTGGCGAGCCGTCATAGCAAGTGGCGATTAACCTTTTCAAGCCGAGAGAATTAAAACGTTTGGCGAAGTATTTAAAAAATTCACTTTCGTAAGGATCGTCGCAGTTGCAGAAAATAACTTTGTCGCGGAAAAAATCTTTGTAGTGCTTGAGTTCATTTTCGATATCGGATTTTTGGGTATAAAATTCGTCGTTTTTAGCCTTCGCGGCATAATTTAAATTTTTATTTTTTGCCATAAGTACACGCTCCTTTTTTGAAATTATATCACTGCAAAAAAAAATCCGCCTTAACGCGGAAAAAATTTTTTAAGAAAAATTTACATTAAGCGTTGGTCTCTTGAGCAACAAGCTTATCAGCGCCGTAACGTTTACGCAGAGCCGGCTTTTCAATTTTGCCTGTAGCATTGCGCGGAATTTCTGCAAAAATAATTTTCTTTGGACGCTTGTAACGCGGCAGTTCAAGACAGAATTTATTAATCTCGTCCTCCGTGCAAGTCATACCTTCTTTAATTTCGATAATCGCCGCGCTGATTTCGCCGAGCCTTCTATCCGGCAGACCGATAACCGCAACGTCTTTAACCTTGTCGAATTTGTGAAGGAAGTCTTCAATTTGTACGGGATAAATATTTTCGCCGCCGCTTACGATAACGTCTTTCTTTCTGTCAACTAAGAAAATAAAACCTTCTTCGTCCTTGTACGCCATATCGCCGGTTAAAAGCCAGCCGTCTTTCAAAACTTCGGCGGTAGATTTTTCGTCATTGTAGTAACACGTCATGACGCCGGGACCCTTAACGCAGAGTTCGCCGACTTCGCCCTGTTTAACTTCCGTGCCGCCTTCGTCAACAATCTTGCACTGCCAGCGATAACCGGGCACGCCGATAGCGCCGACCTTGTGAATATTTTCAAGTCCCAAATGAACGCAACCGGGCCCCGTCGATTCAGACAAGCCGTAGTTGGTGTCGTATTCGTGATTCGGAAAATATTTTTTCCAGCGCTTAATCAAACTCGGCGGCACGGGTTGTGCGCCAATGTGCATAAGCCGCCATTGCGAAAGTTCGTAATCTGAAAGTTTAACATCGCCTCTGTCAAGCGCGTCAACTATATCTTGCGCCCAAGGAACAAGTAACCAAACAATGGTACAATGCTCCTTCGATACGGCGTCCAAAATTACGTCGGGCTTTGTACCTTTCAGCAAAACTGCGCGGCTACCTGCAACGAGACTGCCCATCCAATGAAATTTTGCGCCGGTATGGTAAAGCGGCGGTATGCACAAAAAGCAATCGTCACGCGAAGTCAAATGATGTTTCTGTTCCATCTGCGCGGCTTGCGTCAAACTTTGATGCTTGTGCAAAATTGCCTTAGGAAATCCGGTAGTGCCGGAAGAAAAATAAATCGCGCCGAAATCGTCATCGGTAATTTCATCAACGTGCGGCTTGGTACTGGGACAATTTTCAACGAGCATATGATAACTTTCAGCGAAGTTAGGGCAGTTATCGCCGACGAAAATTAAAAGTCTGCCTTGAGATAATCTTTCGGCGTTGGTTTCAATTCTGCCGATAAATTCAGGACCGAAAATTATAACGTCTACTTCTGCCAATTCCGCGCAGTACAAAATTTCTTGAGCGTCGTAGCGGAAATTGAAAGGTACGGCAATGGCGCCGGTTTTCAAAATGCCGAAGTAAATCGGTAACCAGTCAAGGCAGTTGTACATGATAATGGCGACTTTGTCACCTTTTTTGACGCCGCGTTCAAGTAAAAAGTTTGCACAACGATTAGCCTTTTCGTTAAATACGCGCCATGTAATTTCGCGTCGATATGGTTGAAAGCGGTCTGATTCGATTAAGCCGTATTCTTTCCAAGTCATACGGCGTCCGTCATGTTCGGCGGGATTTAATTCAACAAGCGCAATTTCATCGCCGTAAAGTTCGGCATTGCGCTCTAAGTATTCCATAACAGGCAATAAATTCATCTCCCAATTAGTAAGTAGTGAATAGTGAGTAGTGAGTAGGAAGTAGATAGTAGATCGTAGATAGTAGATAGTAGATAGTAGGGAGTAGAATTTACAATCTACCCTCTACTCTCTACCCTCTACCCTCTACTCTCTACCCCCTACAACCTCAATGTAACTTTGTTCAAGCCGTCTTTGTAGGAATGCGCCAAAAATTTTGCACTCTTCCTCAAAATAATGACGCTTAAATTATCCTCAAAATCATTCTCTGATACGTCTATATCTTCAAAGGGATTATAATTTTTCCCCGCGCAGGTTAAATTAAGCTGTACCGTGCCGTCTGATTCGGTGTAGGTTATGTCAACCACAATTGAAATTTTATCCTCCGCGTCGTAACAGCCGGACATCATTGTATAAATCGACTCTTCACAGCAAAGTTGAATTTTGTGCGTATACTGCGCCTTAAGCCCGTACTTCTCGGCAAAATTCCAAACCATCCCCTGCATTTCAAGTAAATCAAAATCGCGGTCGTAAATTTCATAATGGAAATATTTATGCCGGTGAATAAACGCGATAGTCTTTTCACGCTGTGGACGTTCAAAAATTTCTTTCGGCGTACCCTGTTCATAAATGCCGCCGTCTGCAAAAAATAAAACTTTGTCGGCAACTTCGCGTGCAAAATTCATTTCGTGCGTGACAATAATCATAGTCATCTTTCTTTTAGCCAACATACGAATAACGGCTAAAACTTCGCTGACCATAGTGGGATCAAGTGCGCTTGTCGGCTCGTCGAACAAAATAACTTTCGGATTCATCATCAAACTGCGGCAAATGGCAATACGCTGTTGCTGTCCACCGGATAAAACTTCGGGATAGGCTCGCGCCTTTGCCAAAAGACCTACCTGCGTAAGTAATTCGGCGGCTTTTTTTTCTGCCTCAATCATCGACATACCCAAAAGCTTGATCGGCGCAATGCAGAGATTTTCCATAACCGTCATATGCGTGAACAGGTGAAATTTTTGGTAGACCATACCCATACTTTGACGAATTTTGTCGATATCGCAATTCGGCGCGGTAATTTCTTGACCGTCAATAAAAATTTGACCGGCGTCCGGCGTTTCCAAAAGTTCAATGCAACGCAGAAATACGCTTTTACCACAGCCGGAATTGCCGATAATTACAATGCGTTCACCTTCCTCAATAGAAAAGCTTACGTCATTTAAAACTTGCAAATCGCCGAAAGATTTACTTAGACCGCGAATTTCTATAACGCTCATTTAGCCATAACCTTCTTTCGACGTTTCGGTTTATCCGACAAATTAAAAATCGCGTTGACTATGTACGACAATGCAAGGTAAAGCAACATTCCGCCTATAATTGTAATCATAGGTTGCATTGTTCGCGCCGCCGTAGTGTTTATAACGCGCGTCAAGTCGGTTATTGATACATAGCCGACAATGCTTGTCCACTGAATCAGATTTATAACTGTCGATTGGTAAACCGGCTTGGCTATTCGTACAATCTGCGGCAAGGCGATAAGTTGAAAGGCTTGATATTTTGAAAATCCCAGCGTTCGCGCAGCTTCCACTTGACCTCTGTCAACCGCCATAAGTGCCGATCGCAGAAGTTCAGCTACATAAGCGGCGGTGTGCATTGAAAAAGTTATTACGGCTACGGTAAGCGGCGAAAGTCCCGTTCGTGCAAATATGCCGTAGAATAGGAGCATTAACAGCATTAAAACGGGAGAGCCGCGTATTACGGCGATATACACTTTTGCGAAAAGCCTTGCGGTTTTAAATTTGCTTGTACGCAGAAAACATAATGCCGCGCCCAGCAACGTCCCAAATAAAAGCGACAGCGCGGAAATTTGCACTGTCGCCCAAAGACCTTTCAAAATCGTAAGCCACGCGCCGTCTTTAAAAAATATTATGTAAAGCGTTTCAGCCATTTTAATTTTTAACTTTCACGTGAACAATGCGCCCTCTGTAATACGGAGAAGAAAGAATAGTACCTGCGGGTTTATCGGCGTCGGCAGGGATAATTTCACCTACAGGCACAATAGCCCAGAAAATTATATCGACTCTGTCACTGGTAAGAGCCGCCGCACGTCCTGCACTGTCAATGCTTAATATTTCAATATTTTTGTTAAGACGTTTAGCCATTTCTGCAATAATGGCTGTATTAAAACCTGCAGGCTGTCCGTCGGCAAGTTCCAAATCAAGCGGCGGCAAGTCACCTGTTACAGCGATTTTTAATGTGTCTGCGCCGTCAATGTGCGGTATCTCAACTGCCGGAGGATCTTTTTCTCTAATATTAGTAATGTATTCTTTCGTAAGGCGTGCAAGCGTACCGTCGCTGTTCATCGCGTCAATAACTTTGTTAATATCCTTTTGCAGTGCCGCATCTTCTTCACGCATGGCAAAACAAAACGCGTCGATAAATTCCAGTGAATCATCAATCATAATTTCGTACTTCGGATTCCGCGTAGTAATATAATTAGCCACGCATTCGTAAGTACTCATAACTTTTATTTCGCCCGAATCAAGCGCCAAAAGCATGGAGTTTAAATTGTCGTAGAAAACGGGATTGTACGAAGTCATGTTGAGAGAAAAAGTATCAGAAACTCTTTTAGTGAAATTATTAAATTCCTCTTCACTGGCATTCAAATGCTTAATTATACCGAGTTTATTCGGCGACGGTGCAGGTTTATTGTCGCCGCAACCTGTCAATATCAAACTGAAAATTAACAGTGCTGAAAGTATGCTAAAAAATTTTTTCAAAATCCTATTCCTCCGTCAACACTACTTTTTTAGTGTAAGATGTTCAATCTTATCGGTGAAGTACGGCTCTGACAAGATAGTACCTTCCGGCGTATCGATATCTTTAGGTCTGTCATCAGTAGGCATAATCGCCCAGAAAATCACGTCGGCTTGTTGTGAAGTAAGCGCGGCGGCACGAGCGGCACCTTCAATATTTAAAATTTCAATATTTTTGTTAAGACGTTTACCCAATTCTGAAAGAAGTGCCGTATTAAATCCTGCGGGTTTACCGTTGGCAAGCACGAGGTCAAGCGGCGGCAAGTCGCCTGTTACGGCAACTTTCAGCGTCTCTGCACCGTCAATGTGCGGAATATTCACTGAAGGCGGATCGTTCTCCTTAACGTCGGTAATGTACTCTTTTATCAATTTATCAAGCGTACCGTCCTTTTTCATTGCCTCAAGCGCATTGTCGATATTTTGCTTTAAAATTGTTTCGTCTTTGCGAATTGCGAAACAGAAAGAATCCGAAAGCGACATGCCGTGCTTATCCACAACTTCAAACTTGGGATTTCGAGCAAGAAGATAATTGCTTACGCATTGATACGTACTTATTTCATCAACACTGCCGGAATCAAGCCCCATTTGCATTGTGGAAAGGTCTTTGTAAAAAGTTGTCGTGTGGTTCATAATTTTGACATTAGATTTTTCTTGAACCATCTTTAAAATTTCGTCAACCTTTTTTTCGCTGGCGTTCAAAGTGGTTATCATACCAATTCGTAATTCATCATTAGCCTTATTAGTGCCGCCGTTGTCTCCACCACAACCGGTAAATACCGCTCCGGCAAATACACCTGCCGCAACCAAACTTAAAATTTTTTTTAACTTCATTATTTTTCTCCTTTCAATGTCAATTTTTGGACAAAATATTTCATAAAAAATCGCCGATTATTATACACGAATTATTTTAAAATGGGAAATTTTTTTTGACAGAAAATTTTTTTTCGGTGCGTGATAAAGTCGGCATATTACTAAAACTTGCTTGACTTAGTTTAAGCGGCTATTGTAAAATTTATAAAAAATTTTGCGAATGGAGGCGCGTTTATAAACGATGCCTGAATATATTTTAGCATTTTTGGTAGCAATGGCAATGTCTTTGATAGTGACGCCGCCGGTTATAAAATTGGCGTTGAAAACCGGCGCGGTCGATTTGCCTAATGAAAGAAAAGTTCACAAAGTACCGATACCGCGAATAGGCGGACTGGGAATATATATTGCTTTTATGGTTGCGTTAGGCTTTTCAATTTTTGTATCGAATCTTGACGGCGCATCTTTGCACGAAGTAGCCGGTCTTGCATTGGGCGGAACATTGATTGTAGTGCTGGGACTGATTGACGATTATAAAAACCTTCCGGCTAAAGTGAAGTTAATGGGACAAATTTTCGCGGCGGCAGTCTTAGTACTCGGCTTTGACGTTAGAATTGACTTTATAACAGATCCAATGGGAGATTATATTTACCTTGAATGGATCGCGATACCGGCTACAATATTTTGGCTTGTAGGTTTAACTAACACGATAAATTTAATTGACGGCTTGGACGGACTGGCGGCGGGAGTTGCGGCTATCGCGTCGATAACAATTTTGCTTGTTGCAATGAAACAAAACTTTTTCCTCGTGACAATTTTAACTGCGGCATTGGCAGGCGCGGCGTCGGGATTTTTATTTTATAATTCCAATCCCGCAAAAATTTTTATGGGTGACACGGGCAGTATGTTTTTGGGATTTATGCTTGCCGGTATTTCGGTTATCGGTACGGTAAAAAGCACGGCGACAATAGCGCTGATAGTTCCGATTTTGGCGTTGGGACTTCCTATTCTGGATACAACTTTTGCGATATTGCGCAGATATTTCGGCGGCAAACCGATTTTTCAGCCGGATAAAGGTCACCTTCACCACAGACTTTTAAAATTAGGTTTTACTCATCGTCAAGCCGTACTTTTAATGTACATAATCAGCGCAATGCTGGGATTAAGCGCCGTTGCCTTGACTGAGGTTAGCAGTCAAATTGCCGTTGTACTTCTTTTGATGATTGGCGTTGCCATTGCATACGGTGCGAAAAAATTG
>CAJOKY010000119.1 GCA_905235425.1 uncultured Selenomonadaceae bacterium | reverse complement strand
ATTAAACCCGGTAAAAATAATGATTATGCGGAAGTTACGGATGGACAACAACGCCTTATCACCTTGACGATATTGCTTTCTTCAATTTCGGCATACCTGCGCGGTCAAAATCAAGAATACTGCTACAAATTTATTTGGCGCGGCTACAATCCTTCCAAAACGCCGCCTACCCCTGAACCGCGTCTTTTCATTCGCGAGAAAGACCAAAATTTTTTTGAAGATAACATTCAGAAAAAATTTCAAAATGATGCCAAATTAACCGAGCTTAAAAATTTTGTAAACAATATAAACGTAATTGAAAGTGAATCCTGCGCGAATATTCGTGCCAACTGCAAAGTATTTTTAAACAAAATTGAAGAGAATTTTCCTGACGGTACCGGCGGCGTTGATGAAAACAAATTGCTGGGATTTTTGAATTTTATACTTGAACATTGTTACCTGGTTGTCGTCATAGCCTCTGCGAAAGATACAGCGTTCAGAGTTTTTTCCGTTTTGAACACGACGGGATTGGATCTAACGCCTTCCGATATAATTAAGTCAGATGTTATCGGTCGTATAGAAACTTCACAGCAGGACGCCTATGCCAAGAAATGGGAGGATTTGGAGATTGACGCGACACGGCAGGGATTTAATGACGTTTTTACACATTTGCGTATGGTTTATGTCAAGAAGAAGGCGCAGAGCAGTTTACTTGATGAATTTGAAAAATTAGTGATGCCTAAGGTACTTGATGAATTTAAAAAATTAGTTCCTTCTAATATGCGTCTCTCCGAATATTTTATTGACAACATTTTAACGCCATACACAAACAAATATGTTGAAATTAAAAATGCCGACTTTCCTAATATCAATGCCAGCGCGAAGGTCGATGAAATTAATTTCCTGCTGATGTGGCTGAATAAAATTGATAACTTTGACTGGATAGCGCCGACGCTGAAATTTTTCGTAGACCGCCACAATGACGTTGATTATATTTTGTGGTTCACGAAAAAAATGGAACGTCTCGCGGCATTTATGCATATAACCGCTGTTACCGTCAACAAACGCATTGAGCGCTATGCAAAAATAATTTCCGAAATGGAAAATAATCCCGCGCATAATCTCAACGATCCGCTGAAAGAAATTGAACTTACCGACGCCGAGAAATTGGAATTTTATAACGCGCTTAACGGTGAAATTTACACCTTAACGGCTCGGCGCAGAAATTATATTATCCTGCGGCTTGATTCATTTGTTGCGGCAGGTGCAACGCCGAATTATTCGCCTCGTACGCTTTCCATTGAACACGTACTGCCGCAAACTGTAAATGTCAACTCGCAATGGGCTAATTGGTGGAATAATAAAGAAAGAATTTTTTGGACTCATCGAATTGCTAATCTCGTACCGTTGACGCGCAGAAAAAATTCCGCCGCACAAAATTTTGACTTCGACACAAAGAAGACGACATATTTCACAGGTCAAAACGGTACAATTTCATATCCCTTGACTTCGCAGGTTGTTCACGAAAGTACATGGACGCCTGCCGTTGTATCTGCGCGGCAGAAAAATCTTTTGGACATTTTCAAAAAAAATTGGGAACTCTAACCTAAAATAAATTCGTACGAAAATTTTTTGCACATTGTCACGGTGTGCAAATTTTTTTTGTCAAAAAATAATCTTTGACGAAGGCGCATTGTTAAATTAAAATATACGTCGAACGATAAAAATTTGAAAAAGTATTTTTGGAATTTTTGGAGGAGGACATTTGAATTATGATGAGAGCGTTGTGGTCTGCGGCATCGGGTATGATTGCGCAGCAGAAAAATATGGACGTTGTGGCACATAACATTGCCAACGTCAACACCTTCGGTAACAAAAAAGTTCGCGCAGAATTTCAAGACTTGGTTTATCAGACACTGCGCGACGCAGGCGGTGCAAGCGGCGACGGTACGCAATATCCTCAAGGTATGCAAATCGGTCTCGGCGTACGCGTTTCTGCGACGAACAGAATTTTTACACAAGGACCCTTGCAGACGACGGACAATCCTACCGATATCGGCATACAAGGCGAAGGATTTTTCCAAATTCAACTTCCCGACGGCACGACTGCTTACACGCGCGACGGTTCTTTCAAGCTTGATTCTGAAAGACGCCTTGTTACAAGCGACGGCTTTTTACTCCTACCGAACATTACGCTTGAAGAAAATGCGACGATTGACAGCGTTGTAATAAGCCAGGACGGACGCGTTTCAGATACTCCTGCAGGCGGTCAGCAAACTGAAATTGGGCAGATAAACTTAGTGCGTTTTGTAAATCCTGCCGGTCTTTATGCGTACGGCAAAAATCTTTTCCTTGAAACGGCGGCATCGGGTGCGCCGATTGAAAGTCAGCCCGGTCAAGACGGCGCGGGTATTCTCACTCAAGGCACTATTGAAATGTCCGGCGTGCAGATTGTTGAAGAAATGGTTAATATGATTGTTTCGCAACGCGCTTATGAATCCAATTCAAAGGCGGTTACCACTTCCGATTCAATGCTTGAAACTGCCAACGGTTTGAAACGTTAATATTTAGTCAGCAATGTTTAACGTAAAAAAATTTTTTTACGCGCTGATATTTTTTGCACTGATTATAAATTTTTCGGCGACGGTTTACGCAAAACAGGTTTTATCCGGCGGACAGATTGAGTCAATGGCAATTTCGGAAGTTGAAAGAATATTGGATGAGCGCGGAGAATTTCGGCGTCGTGAAGTTATGATCACGCGCAGTTTATCAAATATAACGTTGCCGGAAGGCATTATCGACGTGAGAATTATGTTGCCGTCAACTTCAATAAACTATTCGACGGGTACACCGGTTAAAGCACGAATTTTTATAAACGGCAAGCCTTATCGCGACGTAAATTTCATAGTGTCGATAAAAATTTTTGACTTGGCACTTGTAGCGGCGCACGATTTACATATTGAAACGCCGGTGACTGATTCGGATTTTCGCATTGACGAAATTGCGATTGACGGACGCACGGATTTTATCAAAGACCCTGCCGAAGTTCGCGGGCTTGTACCACACCGATTTATTCGCGCAGGTTCGCCTGTCAGCATAAATTATTTTCAGCAACCTGTAGCCGTTGAAAGCGGGCGTATGGTTAGAATTATTTTTAGGCAAGGCGGCTTGAATGTTTCGGCAAAGGGCGTGGCAATGGGACGCGGCAGGATTGGGCAGGTTATCAAGGTTAAAAATGAAACGTCGCAAAAGATTTTATCTGCGCGGGTAATTGATTCTCAAACCGTCGAAGTGGTTAATTAGGTTTTAGGTTTTAGGTTCTAGGTTCTAGGTTCTAGCTTTTAGGTTTTAGATTTAATCCTACCCCCTACAATCTACCCTCTACCCCCTAACACCTATCACCTAACATGGAGGTGATTTATTGATGTGGAAAAAAATTTTTGTCGTGACATTGGCGTTAATGTTCGGCATAACGGCATTTTCAACAAGCGAGGCAAGGTCTCTTTGGCGTGACAACCCTCACAGCATTTACGCCGACAAAAAAGCGCGAAACGTCGGCGATATCTTGACAATTGTCATAAGCGAATCTACTACACAAACTGCTACAAAGTCCAGGTCTAATTCTAAATCGGCGGAAGTAAATTTAGACGCGGGCGTAGGGATTTTTCGCTTTTTGAAGGCGGCATCGGCAGGCGGCAGTGATTCATTTGAAGCGGACGGCTCGGCAAGCGATACAAACCGTTACAGCGGCAGAATCACGGTTACCGTAGTTGAAGTACTGCCAAATGATAATATGATTGTCGAGGGTACGCAGTCCATTTGGCAAAACCGCGACGAACACAAAATCACTCTGCGCGGAATAATTCGCCGTGACGATGTGCTTATGGATAACACCGTACCTTCATACAAAGTTGCTGACGCCACGATTAAATTTGACGGCAAAGGTCCGCTTAATGCTAAACAGCGGCAGGGTATCTTGACGCAGGTTTTCAATTTCCTTTTCTGACAGGAGGATTTAATTTGAAATATCTTATTTTTTCAGACAATCCCGTAATTACCGAAAAAATTGTAAAGCAAGTCGGTGAAGATTCCGTAGCGACAATTTATAATCTTGAATCATTCGCGAATTATCCTTCCGTCATTTTACCCGACGTATTGCCTATAAACGGGCTTGAAAAATTTTCCGAAGAAAAAAAGGGGGGGGGTACAGGCTTTAATCGCCCTTGATGCCAATAGACAAAAAGGAAACTTGCAGTTGGGTCAAAGTTTTTTTAGGCGTCTTGAGATTGCTATAGCCGGAACTTTAAAACAACATAACATTGAATTTATGTTTTTACTTTCGCCTTACACACGTATATACGGAAAATTTCCAAATATAAATATTTCGCAAGGATCCTTAAATCGTTTGACTTTGGGATTGATTGCAGAAGTTTTCCAGACATATCCTAACGAATTTGCAGGAAAAGAACTTGATTTTTGGTTTTGCACTTGGGATGAGCCGGAAAGAAATCTTGATTTTGCAGACACCTTAAAATTGCCGCATGTCTTCTCTTACTGTACAACTTATTCAATGAAAGATCGCGTGATAGCTTTTCCGGATTTTAATACTTGCTATAACGAAGAAAAATTTCATGACAAAATTAATTCAATGGCAAAGTGTCGTGAAGTTGCCGAAAAAAAATGGCATGAAAACAAAATTTTTTGGCGCGGTTCATTATTTGTAAGTTTTTCTCGGAGATGTCTTTTTGAGTTAGGCAAAAAATATCCCGAATACCTTCATATAGAAGATACATTGAAAGGGAAGTTTGTGCCGATGATTGAACAGGCAAATTATAAGTACTTAATTGATGCACGTGGAAATGGTTGGAGTGGTCGTTTGCAGACTCTTTTAAAACTTGGAAGAGTAATTTTCGTAGCCGACAGACCTTATCGCGAATGGTATTTTAACCGGTTAATTCCAATGAAACATTACGTACCTGTTGAAGAGGATATGTCGGATTTAATTGAAAAATATCTTTTTATGGAAAATCATCCTGAAATTTATGAAAAGATTGTACGAAATATGGGCGAATTTGTGGAAGAGAATTTAAATCCGCGCAGAATTGTATTTGACGCCAAAGAATTACTTTTAAAGTACGGAGTTGTAGGTTAAAATTCAAAGATTATTAACCAAGAAACGGATTTTGAAGAAAATTTTATAATACCGCAAAATCTCAGCGCAATGGCAAAAACTTTAAGGCGGCTGGTGCTGGTTATGATTTTAAAATATACCGGCGACGAAAAAAAGTTTCATTTATTAACGGTAAATCTTACCGTGCAAAAAAATTCGTGACAAATTTAAAGGTATGGGATAAAAAGTTTGAAAGTTAAATATGTCGGTAAAGAAGACTTCAGCGTCCCTGATTCATATCAACTTTTTTTTGACGTTATACCGAACAAAATTTACGAGGTGTTATCTATTGAAAAAGGTTGGTATCGCATAATCGACGAATCAGAAGAAGATTATCTTTATCCGCCTGAAAAATTTGAAATAGTTGAAATTTAGTTGTTCGCGCAGAATAATTTCAATTTAGCCGAAGAGGTGAGACGTATGAAAAAAATATTTTCAGCAGTGGCGTTGCTTGCAGTTTTAACGCTGATGTGTTCGACGGTATTTGCCGAATCGGCAGTAACGCGAATAAAAGACATTGCAAAGGTGCAAGGCGTAAGAAGTAACCAACTTATGGGTTACGGTTTAGTTTTCGGTCTGCCGGGTACGGGAGATTCAGATAAAATTTCACAGACGATTAACGCGACAATTTCCATGCTTAGAAATTTTGGCATAACGGTTGACGATTCAAACTGGAAAGCAAAAAATGTCGCGGCGGTTATGGTAACGGCAACGCTCCCGCCTTTTGCACGCGAAGGCGACGTTATTGACATTACGGTCAGCGCAATGGGAGACGCCAAAAGTATTCAAGGCGGTACATTGTTGCAGACGCCTTTGAAAGCGGCAGACGGCGAAGTTTACGCCGTTGCACAAGGTCCGGTATCAACCGGCGGTTTTGTCGCAGGTAGCGGCGGAAACAGTGCTCAGAAAAATTTTCCTACAGTAGGCACGACGCCTAACGGCGCTATCGTTGAGCGTACCGTTGAAGATGACATTGGTACACGCGGACAAATTTCACTTAGCCTTGCAAATGCCGATTTTACTACCGCCTCACGCATTGCCGCATCTATTAATAATACTTATCTCGGCGCGGCGCATGCGGCTAATGCGGGAAGAATTGATATCCTTATACCGGGATATTACCGCACGAATGTTGTAGACTTCATTGCGTCGATTGAAGAGCTTGAGGTAATGCCTGACAACATTGCAAAGATTGTGGTTAATGAGCGTACCGGTACCATAGTTATGGGCGGCAATGTCACAGTTGATGAATGCGCGATAACTCAAGGCGGCTTGTCAATCAAAGTCACGCGCAATACCGACGTTTCACAGCCCGGACCCTTCTCCTACGGTACTACTATTGTGACGTCTAAAGGTGAAACGGAAGTCGAAGAACAAAATTCCAATTCAATCGTAATGTCGCCTACTGCTAATATTAATGATATTGTAGGTGCGCTTAATGCGGTTGGTGCGACGCCGCGCGATTGCATTTCCATTTTGCAGGCTATGAAGGCGGCGGGAGCTATTCACGCGACATTGGAAATTATTTAGTAGATAATAGAGGGTAGATAGTAGGAGGTAGAGGGTAGGAGCTACAATCTACTTTCTACCTTCTACCCTCTACCTTCTAGCATCAGAGGTGATATTTTTATGCAAATAGACGGTACACTTTTAATGCCGCAGATGAATCCTACAAACTCGGCGGCAACAGGTTCACACCTTATTCAAAAAGAAGGGCGCTTTCAAGCCGAATTGGACGCCGCACATAAACGCCTTGATCAAGCGACAAAAACCGGCGTAATGACTGATGAACAAATTGCGCAACGTAACAAAGACATTAAAGACGCATCAATTCAAATGGAAGCGCTTATGCTTAAGATGCTGTATAATGATATGTGGAAGACAGTACCTAAAGATGAGCTTTACGGCGACGATAACGCGATGGATATTTACCGCGATATGTACCACGAAGAGCT